>CADBND010000212.1 GCA_902795875.1 uncultured Erysipelotrichaceae bacterium | reverse complement strand
CTTCCCCTTCCTGTGAAGTTTGTGCTGACCAATCTGCTTATGAACTTTCTCACCCGTCCTGACTATATTGCCTATGATTGTGTCGCATATAAGAATCTCTCTTTCCGCATTGTCTCAAAGATCTTCAAAGGTGAATGCATCGCCTGGACAGTGAAATCGAATGAACAATATAAAAAGATAAAGCCCTATTATCAATGCTTTATCTTTGATTCTTATATTCCTGATAATAATGATCTGTGATCAGTCTTTCTTCAGATCCTTGGCATATTGGAAGAAAGACTCAAATCCATCCACCGACATTGCGCCGCTCGTATAAAGGATGAAATGTCCATCCGGATCGATAATATAGGTCGTCGGATAGGAATTGACCCCGCAATAATAGAACAGTACATTTTCTGTATCAATGACGACCGGCAGCTGCAGATCATTTTCTTTTACGAAATCTACAATATCCTTTAAACCACCCGTTTCATTGGCCGGTGCCATGACATAGAAACAATCCACCTCTTCATTTTTGGAGAACTCCTGATACTCCGGGATCTCTACCTTGCAATAGGTGCACCAGGTCGTTGTGAAGTTCAACATCACATACTTTCCCTTATGGTCGGAAAGTTTCACTTTATTTCCACTCACATCTTCAAATTCGTAATCGATCAGATAGGCTCCGATATCGTTCTCTTCGCTGTTCGCCGTATGATCATTCAGATCTTTCATAGCCAGAATCTGCGAAGAAGCAGTCCTGATCATATTCATGCCAAACAGAATCAAAACGACTCCTGCAGCGATCATCACATAGCGAAATTTCTTCTTGTTTCGGCCAATCAGATCGAGGACTTTTTCTGTAAAAAGGCCGGTGATCAGAAACGGAACGATCAGTCCCAGTCCGTAAGCGATCAGATATACATATCCATTTGCGGAAGTTGCCGCTACCAATAGCGCATTCGCCAGAAGCGGACCGATACAAGGCGACCAGCCCAGCGAAAACACAAAGCCAAGCAGGAAAGCCTTGAGGAAATCCATCTTTTCCAGTCCCAAAGGAAGCTTAAGCTTGAACTCCCTGTTGAGCAGATCGATATGTATGAGACCGCACTCATGAAGTCCAAATACGATCAGAAGTGTCCCGCCAATCAAAGAGATGATCTGTGAATAACGGTCGAGAAAACCGCTCAATACATCGATCGACAAAGAAAGGATGACGAATGTCAGACAGATTCCCAGCACAAAGAAAAACGTAGAAAAAAAGACCTTTCCTTTGTCATAATGAACTTTCCCTTCTTCATCACTGTGCTTATGGTCCCCTGCCAGATAAGACATGTATAAGGGGATCATAGGCAATACACAGGGTGAGAAGAAAGACAGAAGCCCTTCCAGAAATAATCCGCCCAGATTCTTCAGGTCCATATTATCTTAAAAATATCAACACGATCAGTCCAAGCAAGACTCTGTATATACCGAAAATGGTGAAAGAATTCTTTTTGATGTAATTCAGAACGAATCGGATCATAAACAAAGATACGGCAAATGCGCTGACACAACCGACAAGAAGCGTCACGATCTCATAGAAAGAGACGGTCCCTGAAAACTTAAGGATCTCCATCAGGCTTGCGCCAAACATGACCGGAATGGCAACTTCGAATGTGAATTCCGTTGCTGTCGGGCGGGAGATCCCCAGCAATAAGGAAGCGATGATCGTCGCACCGGAGCGGGAAACGCCCGGGAAGATCGCTGCGATAAGCTGCGCAAGTCCGATGATCAGGGCTTGCATATAAGTGATCGAACGTGTTGAATCTACAGTCGGCTCTTTGTCTTTGATGCGGTATTCCACAACAATAAATACAATGCCGATCAAAACCAGTGCCAGACCGATGAATGTCATCTCGTTGTCCGCATTGATAAAAGTGAAAAGATCATCAAGGACCAGTTCGAAAACAATGACCGGCAAGCAGGCAACTATGATCTTCAGCCAAAGGATGAACTTATCCTTGCGGACGGAAGACAGGATACCCTTTCCCAGAGGATTGCGGGTCTTTCCGAAAGGCCATATCTTATTCCAGAACACCAGAAGTAAAGCGATGATCGCACCGAGCTGAATGACGACTTCAAAAACCTCGTAGAATTCCGGTGAAACGTCCAAAGGAAAGAAAACGTTCAGTATCTTCATATGCGCAGTCGAAGAAACAGGCATCCACTCCGTGATACCTTCGATGACCCCGAATAATATAGCCTTGATAATGTTCATGAGACCTCCTAGTTGAAAGTGACGAGTTCTTCCTTAGGCGTTTCCGCCTCTTTGAAATGATCGACTTTCAGGGCACACATCTCCATGCCTTCATCATTTTGTATGCATAAGGAAGTACCGCTCAATGTGTAGTACTTGTCTTTATCTATGTCATTCTCGTTCAGACCGATACAGGGAATGGCGATATCCGTAATATCCTGTGCACAGCACACCAGTGCCTTTCTGCCCATGATCAGGACATTGTCCGTGTCCTCGACCTTTCCGGCATATTTGACTTTGATGGTCAATTTCTTTTTGTCGTATTTCTGCGGATTGTCGATCGCATCCATGAACCACAGACCGTAATCGATATCCGAGATATCCAGATCCTTGGAGACATCGAAGAGTTCGTCCTCGATCTTATTGGTGACATTACCCTCCTTGTCTTCAAAGATCAGTTCGATATACTGGTTGATCGACTTCAGATTGTTGCGAAGATATCTTTTATCGACATCATCCGAACGATTCAGGATGACCACTTCCGCATTCACCACATGATTGTACAGGAACTGGCGCATATTGGTCAGATACATCTGGAATTTCGATGCATCGATCGTTGTCAAAGTTTGAGCGAGCTCCCAGTTGCTGATAAAACCGGTATTGTAAAGGATATTGTCGTCTTCCATACCGTTGAGTTCGATAAAGATACGTTCAAAAGAGTATTTCTTGTCGATCTCCTTTTGTTTCTGAATCGTCAGATCCTTTATCGAATCAAGATAAAGCACCTGCGTATTGGTGATCTTGAGAAACTTTTCGTCGTATTCCTCGTCACCCTGTTCGAAACAAAGGATCAGGGTCGCTTCCCCTTCGTTGAAGCGAGGATTATATAATGTCCCCTTGATCGCTCGCGTTTTTCCGGAATCGAGAAAACCGGAAAAGACGTATACCGGCTTAATCATGGAAGAGTTCCTCGAAATACTTTTCGTCGATCTCAGTACCGATGATAGAAACCAGAGCTTCGTCTCTCGCTGTTCCCGCGAAAATGTTATATTCGTTCAGAACATAGTTGAAATATAAGGTACCGTCCTGGGAAAGCACATAGCCCTTGACACGGATGATATCCTCAGGGATCTTCTCAAGGATGTCCGCCAGTTCTTCTTTCGTAAACTTGTAGGTCGGACGCAGGATCAGATTCAGGAACGGTTCGTCTTCATCATCGTCATTATGATGGTGATGATGGTGATCGTGGTCATGATGATGTTCGTGATGATGTTCATGATGGTGCTTATGATCATGATCGTGTTCTTCTTCCTCATCGTGATGATGGTGTTCCTCTTCTTCATCAAAATCAGGTACGATGTCACCGCCGGAAACGATGATATTCAGGACTTCTTCGATCAGCATATCATTGATTGGTTCAGATACGACATCAGCTTCCTGATTGAGTTCCTTGACGATAGCGATCGCTTTATCGATCGTCTCCTCATCCGCTACATCGGTATGAGAAAGGATGACCGCATTGGCTGCTGCCACCTGATCATTGAAATACTCTTTGAAATTGATATGATATTTTCTGCACGTCTTGACATCGACGATACAGATATGGGAAACGATACGGAAATCAGGATCCGCCTTAACAACGTTGATGATCTCGGAAAGTTTGCCTACACCTGAAGGCTCGATGATCAGATCACTCACGCCCATCTCTTCGATCTCTTCCAGGGCATCTTCAAAGTCACCCTGCAGCGAGCAGCAGATACAGCCGTTGTTGATCTCTCTGATATTCAAGGACTTGTCGAAGAATACGCCATCGACACCTACTTCACCGAATTCGTTTTCCAGAAGCATCGGCTTTTCGAATTTCTTTTCACTTAACAGTTTCTGAATGAATGTCGTCTTGCCGGCTCCGAGGAAACCGGAAACGATATAAACATTGATCATTTTTTTCTACCTCACCTTCTCAAACACTATCTCATCATAGCCGGTCGATTCATCATAGACACGGCCTGATCCGTACTCTTCCAGGATACCCAGGACCAGTTCGCATGTCGTATCGGTCAGACACCCTTCGCACAGATGACCGCCGACCACTTCCCCTTTTTCGTCTGCCAGAGAAATGTGCACATGGGCTTTTCCGTTTGAAACGGTCCCCGTAAGCGAAACGATCTCAAAGTTCTCCTTTTTCTCTAAGAAAGAAAGCGCTCCGGCCAAACGGATCTTCATCTGATAAAGAGAACCGACTCCGGAAAGGACCACAGCAGTATCCACATCATTCTCGATACAGATCGTCTGCAGTTTCTTCTTAAGGTCTTCTCCTCTTTTAAGCCTGATTGCGAGTTCTTTCATAACCTCTATTTTATCATTTATAATGAATGTATGATAAGCGAAATACACAGAGATATGTTGTCCATGAAAGACGAGGAATACTGTCATTTTAACAGTAAGATCATTGGTGAGACCCGTTATGAGCTGATCGGTGTCCGTCTTCCCGATCTGCGAAACTACGCAAAGAAACTCCTCAAAAAGGCAGATAAGCCCGTTTTTGAAGACAGATATTACGAAGAGGTCCTGCTTCACGGTATCTACATAGCTGGATATAAATGCGATTTTGAAAGAAAGATCGAAATGATCGAAGATTACCTTCCTCTCATAGACTGTTGGGGAATCTGTGACAGCTTCGTCACTTCTTTGAAACAGATAAAGAAAAACAGAAGTACGTATTATCCTTACGTATTGAAATATCTTTCAAGTGAAGAGGAATTCATTCAAAGATATGCCCTTGTCGTTCTGCTTGATCACTACATGACGGACGAATATCTGAGCGAAGAGTATCGCATCATAAAGGAACAGAGATACAGCGGTTACTATTCGATCATGGCCGGCGCATGGCTATTGTCCTATCTTTTCATTTTCCATTTCGAAGAAACACTTCGATATGTCAAAGAAGAGAAAATAAACGAAGAGGTCAGAAAAAAAGGGATCCGCAAAGCGCTGGATTCCCTTCGTTTGAATGATTCTCAGAAAAAGATCTTACGCAGCCTCTGATGCCCTGTCTTTTATGGCATCGGGATCTTCGAAGATCGGCCTTTTCTTCCCTGCTTTGACCGCAAACATCACACCGGCATATGGTGCCAGATCGATCTCGATCGAATTGGGCAGTCCATGTGCTTTTATTTTGTGTGATCTCACCGGTTTAAAATTGCACATATTACAACCGCTGTAGATATCTTTCTCCGAATTGATGATCTCTGTATAGACGCCGCGATATGGAACGCCAATCCGGTAATTGGTATAGGAGATCGGTTTCATATTTAAGACGATCAGGAAACAGAGATCTTCTTCGTAACGGGTATAGATGTATACGGATTGTTTATAATTGTCCGCATCGATCCAACGGAAAGAAGAAGGATCATAATCGTAACTGCTGAACACTTTGTAGGTCTTATAGATCTGACAGAGGTCCCGGAAGTAGCGGTTGAACGAATCGTGTGCCGGATATTGCAGAAGATCCCAGTCTAGACCTCTGGTCTCATCGAATTCACGGTACATCGCAATATCGTTGCCTAAGAAGTTCAGCTTTTTGCCCGGATGCGTAAACATATATAAGAACAGGTTCCGACATTCGGCAAACTGTGTCTCATAATTACCCCACATCTTGTCGACGATCGTCTTTTTGGAATGGACGACTTCATCATGAGAAAGAGGCAGGATGAATTTTTCCGAATAGAAATAAGCCATCGAGAATGTAAGCATGTTGTGATGATACTGCCTGAATTCAGGATCCATCGCATAATACTTCAGCGTATCATTCATCCATCCCAGATCCCATTTATAATCGAATCCCAGACCGTCATATTCCGTCGGCACAGTGACTTTCGGATAATCAGTAGAATCTTCCGCGATCATCATGACATCGGGATGTTCCTTCTTAAGCGAATAGTTGAAACGTTTGATGAAAGAAAGGCCATTCCCGTTTTCGCCGATGTTTTTATTTCCTTCAAAGAATATGATATTGGATACCGCATCCATACGCAGACCGTCAAAATGATATTCATTAAGGAAGAAATTGGCGGAAGACATCAGGAAAGAGATGACCGGACCGGAGCCCATATCGAACATATAGGAACCCCATTGCGATCTGGCAAGATGGGAATCCTTGTATTCATAACACTGTTCTCCGTCAAAGACACCGAGGCCGAAGGCATCCGTCGCAAAATGCACATAGGCGACATCCAGTATGACACCGATTCCGTTAAGATGGCACTCGTTGATGAAGTCCATCAGATCCCAGGGTGTTCCATATCGGCTGGTAGCCGAAAAGAATCCCGTTGCCTGATAGCCCCACGAACCGTCGAAAGGATGTTCGACGATCGGCATCATCTCGATATGGGTATAGCCCATATTCTTGACATAAGGGATCAGTTCTTCTTTGAGCTCTTTGTAAGTCGTCAGACGGCCTTCGTGTTTGAAACCATTCACGTGGATCTCATAGATATTGAGCGGATCCTCATAGGAGAAACGGCGTTTCTCCATATATTCATCATCCGTAAAAGTATACTGTGACAGATCATACATGACGGAAGCATTATCAGGTCTTCTCTCCGAATAGAAAGCATAAGGATCGGATTTGTATACAACATTCCCGTTTCTTCCGGTAATGCGATAGCGATAGGAATAGATCGGCTCACAATGTTCAATGACCAGATGCCATATCCCTCTGTCGTCGACTTTATTCAGATCGTAGAAGACTTTGAAATCGTCCCGCGACATAAAGACTTCCACCCTTTTCGCATGCGGAGCCCACAGATAAAACTCGACACCATCGCCGAGTTTATGAACACCCATATACTTATAGGCCTGCGTATCCAGACCGGAAAAGAAATAATCAAGATTCATGATTCAGCACCTTTCTGTAGAGGTCTTCATATTCTCTTGCCGACCGGGCAAAAGAGACATCCGTTTTCATCGCATTTCTTATCAGCATCTTCCAGCGTTCCGGATACTCATAGTATTGCGTATAGGCATAATTGAAAACCCTGAGGAAATCATCAACGGAATACGGACCGAATGAGAAACCGTTTCCGGTATTTTCATATTCGTTCAAAGGCTCTACCGTATCCTTAAGCCCACCTGTCTCTCTGACAAGAGGCAAGGTTCCGTAACGCATCGCGATCAGCTGCGAGATGCCGCAAGGTTCAAAAAGCGATGGCATACACAAGAGATCGAGTCCTGCATACATCTCATGAGCGAGCGGTTCATTGTAGCCACAGTAATAGACAAAGCGATGTTTGTTTTCATTCTCCAGCATCTTGAAGGAATACTCATGTTTCGATTCGCCCGTACCAAGAATAGCGACCTGTACGTCCTTGCGAAGGATATCCTGTATCGCACCAAGGAAGATATCGGCACCTTTCTGGAACGTGAGTCGCGATACCATACCGATCAGCATCGTATCTTCTCTCTCCTCCAGACCAAGACGCTGCTGAAGAGCTTTCTTGTTTGCCTTCTTGCCGCTGAGATAATTGCGCAAAGAATACTTCTTGGCTATCGCATCATCCTTTGCAGGATCGAATGATTGCGTATCGATACCGTTTACGATCCCATAGAGATCCTTTGCGCGATAACGCAGGATCACATCAAGCTTGTTTCCGAATTCGGGCGTCTGTATCTCCTTGGCATAAGTCTGTGATACAGTTGTGACAAAATCCGCGTAGATGATACCGATCTTCATGAAGTTGCAGTAATCATTGAAACGCAGATCGCCTCTTTCATAATCCCGGTAATCGAAAGCCAGATAATCGAAAAGGACCTGTTTGTCATATTCTCCCTGATAGGCAAGGTTGTGAATGGTCAGGATATGTTTGATGTTCCTGATCTTTTCAATCGCGTTATAGCGGACCTTGCATAAGGCAGGAAGGACGGAAGTGTGATAGTCGTGTTCGTGGCAGATGTCGGGATAATAATCCATTTTGATCATCATCTCGACTACGGCAACGTTAAAAAATGAGAAACGTGCGGCGTCATCGGCATAGCCATAGACGCCGTCACGGTTGAAATAGGTATCGTTTTCAATGAAGAGATATTCGACCCCTTCATTGATGTAAGAGTAGATGTTTGCTTCTTCGTTTATGAAACCACTATGAACATAGATATGATCCAGATACTTCATACCTTCGTAGTACCTTTCTTTGATTGCCTTGAACATCGGCATGACGACGCGGACTTCAAATTCGTCCTTATTCAATGCTTTCGGCAACGCATAGACCACATCAGCCAGTCCACCCGTTTTGATGAACGGTAATGATTCAAAAGAAACAAACAGTACTTTTATCATCAGATACGATCTCCTCGTTTAATGTAGATAGGTTCCTCCGGCGTGCCTTTCAGTTCCTTGATGTGTGTCACGATAGAAAGTCTGTCGACGACACCGCATTCAAGCTTGACATCCTTATCGATAAGGGTATCCGGAAGGATGATGGAATCCTTAATGACTGCACCTTCACGGACGGTAACATTACGTCCGATGACAGAATTGATGACCGTTCCCTCGATCTGACAGCCATTGGCTACCAGAGAGCCGGATACTTTCGCCCCCTTCTTGTATAGAGTCGGGCAGGAATCATTGGTCATCGTATAGATCGGCCAGTCATCGTTGATCAGTTTAAGAAGTTCCTTTTCCGATTTGATATCCATGTTGGCATCGTAATATGCCTTCAATGTGGATATGCATGCGCAGAAACCGTGATGCAGATAAGCACCGACCTTCATCGGTCTTGTGCAATCCGCAACGATATCAGACAGAGAATACAGGCTGGAAGTCGCGACTGCTTCTTCGACCAGTTGTTTGAATGTCACGGTAGACATGACGTACGTTTCCAGAGAGACATTCGCCTTCTTGTTTTTGCCGCG
>CADBND010000211.1 GCA_902795875.1 uncultured Erysipelotrichaceae bacterium | reverse complement strand
TTATCGTAGATGACGCTTTGAAATTCACTGCCCGGGAGATTCGAAGAGGACGTAAATACGACGGTATCATCATGGATCCGCCATCCTATGGCAGAGGACCGGACAACGAACTGTTCCGTTTCGAAGACAAGATCAACCCGCTTATAAAAAATGCCATTGCCTTACTTTCGGATGACCCGTTATTTTTGATCATCAATTCCTATACGACCGGATATTCACCCACTGTCATGTATAATCTGTTGAAAAAACATATGGATGACAACGGCTTCAAAGGAACGATCGAAGCCGATGAGATCGGTATCCGGATCGCGGATACCCCCTACTATCTGCCGTGCGGACAAACGACCAGGTGGTATAAGTGAAAGTCCTTTACGAAGACAACCACCTGCTGGTGGTGGAAAAAGAACCCAATGTGCCGATGCAGGAAGACAGTTCCGGTGATCCGGATCTCTTGAATATGGCCAAATCCTATATAAAGGAGAAATATCACAAACCGGGAGATGTCTATCTCGGACTGGTCCACCGTCTGGACAGACCAGTCGGCGGCGTCTGCGTCTTCGCCAGAACATCGAAAGCTGCATCCCGTCTCAGTAAACAGATCGCCGATCACACTTTCCGAAAACAGTATCTGGCGGTCGTTACCGACGATCATCTTCCTGACAAGGGTCATTTTGAAGATAAACTTCTGAAAGACAGTAAGACTAACACAGTCAGAGTCGATCCCAGAGGGAAAACAGCTATCCTTGACTATGAAGTCCTGAAAAGAAAGGATGATCTTGCCAAGGTATTGATTGACCTCAAAACGGGTCGTTCCCATCAGATCCGTGTCCAGTTCGCATCCCGTAACCATGCCCTGTGGGGTGACCAGCGATACAATAAAAAAGCTGTCCCCGGACAGCAGATCGCCTTATGGTCACATAAGATCACATTCGAGCACCCAACCAGTAAAGAAAAGCTCGAATTCTACAGTCAGACAGACCGTTATCCGTTCGACATCTGATTGTTCGACTTGTATGCAATACATTCATTCGACAGGAAAAGCGTCAAAGCCCTGTCGAATTTTTCTTTATCTTCAATATTGGAATAGGCACCGGTAAAAGTTCCTTCGTCCACAAAAACAGCACTTGGAAAGGAATTCAAACCGAAATCGAAGAAGTCTTCAGGCATTCTGGCTAATACTGAAACGACGGGACATCTAAACATGACATTCATATTGCGCAAGGCAGCAGAAGAAGATTCCATCCCCTCCACCAGTACGACGATATACTCATATTCGTCATCCTGTGAGATAAGCGAGTTGATAAACTCGACCTTATCGGTCTCGGAATTGTCTCTGAGATAGGTATAAAACAGGACCAGTTTCTTGTCCTTATAATATGAATAATCCCCAATCTGTTCGAAATAGAGTTCGCTGTGATCATTTACCAGCCTATCAAAATCCAGTTTCTGTCCCATCAGAGAAAAGGTCATATCACAGGTGAAATCGTCGTTGTCAAGTTCCTGCAAGGCAGTAAGGTTTTTCTCACTCAGATCGTTTTTGACGTCATCTCTGCTGCGACTCAGTTTTCTCAGATCGTTTCCGTCTTTATCGGTCAGATCTTCATCCCGGATCTTGTTTTCAAAGCCCAGATCCAGGATCGCCGCAAAACTCTGTTCATTCACTTCTCCCACCGCATCAAAAGTCAGGACACCCTCATCAAAACATAAAAGCGTCGGATAGGACTTCAATTGAAGCGTGTTTTTCGTATAGTCTTTCAGTCCCTCATCTTGCGCGATGATGATCATATCCGCAGGGATATCGATGTCTTGTTCCCGATACATAGAGATGATCTCGTCCTTATCTCCCACATTGAAATACTGAACGATCGGGATATCTGTCGATTTCGACAATTCTTTTATGACACCAAGCTGTCTCTTGCAATGAGAACATTCCACGGAGACGATCTCCATCAGAAAACGTCCCATATTTGAAAGATCGATCCTATCCCCGTTGATATCGGTCAGTTCCCCTTCATAGCTCTTTATATCCAGCATCTTGAACTGGTAGTTCTTGTATTCCTGATCGCAGTTCGCTATCCTGATCCGCTCTTTCAGTTTTTCATCGATCTCTCCAAAAATAAAAACATCCTTCACAGGATCGATGTATTCCTTTTCAACTGTCGTTTCTTCTTTTCTGTCCTCTGCAGGTTTCTCTTCTTGCTTTGTACCGCAGGCGCAAAGACAAAGGACCAAAAATAAAGAAAGGATCTTTTTAAGCATCCTTCTTTACCAGAGCCATTATGGCTTCTCTCTTGTCTTCCATATCCGAATAACCCAGATCGAACAGTTCTTTCAATTCATCAGAAGTGCCGCCGAGTCTGGTTACTTTTGAATGACGGGACGGGAATACGTAAACGGCTTGCTTGTCTTCTTCAAGCTGTCGGATCAAAGAGATCTGATCGGCATAATTGAGATGTCGGATACGATAATCTTCCGAAATGTTCTTGCATTGCGGATACATCATTTTCATCAGCCATACGACAAAAGCCTTTGCCGGTTTACGGACGTAATCGCCGGGCTTGGTCGTGATGACCAGATGCCTGTTGCATCCATCCTCTACTGCCTTTTTTATCGGGATCATATCCGTTATTCCGCCATCATGCATCTGTTTGCCATTCTCCTCCACGATCGTTCCCAGGATCGGTAAAGAAGTCGAAGCTTCCAGCTCTTTGTATGAGATGTCTCTTGTCGAATAGTAAACGGTCTTACCCTGATCAAGTTCGTAGATTCCGATAAAGCCTTCCGACTTACAGGTCTTCAGATCGGAAATATCATATTTCTTTTCTTCCTTCAGGATATGATCAAAAAGGAAATCATAATCGACCAGTTTCCCGCAACGCAGGATCGCCTTAGGACCCTGGATACGTGAGTCGGTAATGCCGAAAACGGAGAAATCCAAAAGATCTTCCGTGTGTTTCATCAGATAATTCGTAAGATGGACCGCACCGGTCGAAATGCCGTAGGAAGCATCGAATTCAATACCGTTATCGATCAGCCAGGTCAATGCTCCGGCTGTATAGGCACCGCGTAAACCGCCACCTTCCAGTACCAGTGAAGTCTTGATTTTGTCCATGACTTAATTTTATTCCGAACACTATTTTTGTGCAATAATGGAAACATGAGGAAAAAGAAGTTCTTTATCTATGTGAACGCACCGATCACGATCACCTTCGTGCTTTTGTGCATCCTGGCGCTGGCCTTGGACAAACTGACGGCAGGTCGTTCCACCGTACTGGTCTTTTCCACATACGGTTCATCCTGGCTTTCTCCAATGACCTATGTCCGGCTGATCGGACACGTATTCGGACACGGCGGTATCCAGCATCTGAATTCGAATATGCTCTACATCCTGCTGTTAGGACCGATCCTGGAAGAGAAATACCACGACCGGCTCATTACCGTCATCCTGACGACTGCCCTGGTGACCGGTGTTGCGCACAACATTCTACAGCCCAACACCATGATGGTAGGAGCCAGCGGTGTCGTATTTGCCTTCATCCTACTTTCTTCCATAACCGGAAAAGAGAAAGGCATCCCCATCACTTTGATCCTGGTCGCCGCTTTATGGCTTGGTCAGGAGATCTACAACGGGATCACGACAGCAGACAATATCTCACAGATCACGCACATCATCGGAGGCATATCCGGTGCGGCACTGGGATTATTCTTCAAAAACAATAAGTAAAATAAACAGCCCCAAGGCTGTTTATTTTCTGTAATAACGATAATATGCTTCGTCTTTCGTTTCATCGATCTCGACAGATTCTTCGTAGAGAAAGAAACGGTTAAGACGGTACAGTTGGAGAAAATCCTTTTCCGACAAGGAAAAACGTGTTCCATTGTCATAATAGTATATCCTGTCATTTTTCATGATGAAACGGTCTGTTCCGTTGGAAGTCACGATCTCACCGTCTTTCAGATAAGACAAGGCTTCACTCACATCTCTAAGCTGTTCCATTGTACTTCTCCTTCATCAAAGGATCCCCAGATGTTCCAAGACTGTCTTGATCCCGATCAGGATCAGAACGATCCCGCCAAACATCGTCGCCTTATCTTTTAAGATGAGGGCGATCCTTCTACCCAGACGATGGGCGCCCAGACAGATAATGAACGTAATGATGAAGATGATCAGACAACTGATGAAAGCCGGGACCGGGAATTCAGGCAAAACAACACCGGAACTTAAGGCATCGATCGCTGTCGCGATGGATTCCAGCAGCAGTATCCTGATCGAAAAGACATCGGATCCCTCCTTCACGTCTTCTTTCTTGAAGGAATCCCGGATCATATTGATGCCCAAAGCGGACAGTATGATCAATACGACCCAGTGATCATATCTGGCGATATACTTCAGAAAAGGCGTAAATACCAGATAACCAAGAAACGGCATTGCTCCCTGAAAAAAGCCGAAGAAAAACGAAGCCAGAAACATCTCTCTGTACCCATAATTCTTGTATCTTATGCCATTGACGATCGACATCGCCATCGAATCCATCGCCAACGCAATTGCCAGTAATATCAGTTCCAACATACTATCTATAGATCGATCCTGTAACGGAAGATATACTTTTTCTTTTCTCCCGCTGCATAAAGCGGATGTCCGGCAGGAACTTCCACAAGTTCCAGCAGTTCCCGTCCGAGTATGCGCAAAGTCTTATAGGAAGGAACA
>CADBND010000210.1 GCA_902795875.1 uncultured Erysipelotrichaceae bacterium | reverse complement strand
TCTTTCTGATCCGGCATCGCGATCTTGTCAGCCGGAATGATCGCATTTATATTTACCGTCCGAAGAAGTGATTCGGACATCATATTAACTTGAATATAAGCCATAGTTTCCTCTCTATTCTTCCAGGATACTGCTTAAGATGATGTTCATGCTTCCTTTCTTCAGCATCTGTGACAGTTCTCTGTTTTCTTTACGGATATCAATAGGAATATCCTGCAGATATTTGTTTTCTCTGATCTTAGAGATAACCTGATCAAAAAACGCTTTTGAACCGTAGGAGAACACACCCTGCACGACGATCAGATCCGGATCAAAACCCAGCATGACATTGCGGAAAGCCAGGCCGACATATTTTGCCATATAGGCACAAAGTTCATCGGTCTTTGCATCCGCCTTGCCCTGTCTGTTCAATAAATAGATACGGACGTCTTCCTTGCTGTCATAATCTTTTAAAAGCTCTGCTTTTTCTTTCGCCGGAAGCACATCGATCATTTTGAAGATCCTGGCTTGTGAGACCAGCAGTTCAAAGCAGCCCTTTGAGCCGCAGACACAGGTCTCTTCATCGTTTGGATCCAGGCACATATGTCCCAGTTCACCATTGACATTATTGCTTGTATCCGGCGTCTTTCCATCTTCCAGCAGTGTGATGGAAATGCCATAATCCGCATACATGACAGCGACCCGCTTGCCTTGTACTTCGTTATTGAATCGCAACATGCCGGAGCAGACTTTTGAAACATTCTCTGATTCGATATGATAATCCTTTCCGAGTTCATTCTTTAAGTCCTGCGCTGCATGAAGATCATTTCCCCATTCCGGAATACTTGAAACCGTGAAGACACCTTCCTTTGGGTCGATGATACCGCCGGAACAAAGTACGATACCGTAGAATTCTTCTTCTTTGATCCCGTTGTCTTTGAGCAGCCCCCTTATGCAGTCTGCTGCATTTTTAATAAACTGCGGATAGGCCATATTTGAGGGAAAAGGGAATTCCTTCAGATCTATTTCGTTTCCGTCAAAAGACATCAGTGTGCATTGTGTTTTTCCCTTGGATGGAGCGATCGAGATCGCATAGCGGTTCGGATTGAGGATATACTCCTGTGGTTTCTTTCCGCCCAGGCTTGTAGAACTGCCCTTGCCACTTTGAACGACGATGCCCTTTTCCATAAAACGTTCCAAAGCACGACTGATCGTGAGCCGACTGATCTTCGTGCGGTCGGCAATATCCTGCACCGTAAAAGATTCAAGATCTGCCAGACTGCGTAAGATCTCTTTGTCATTTTTCTGTTTTATGTCTTTTGGCAAAGCTCCTATCCTGTTCATACGTTCCCTTGTTATATTACATTATTAGTTAACTCTTTTATAATTATAAGCGACATTTCCGAATTTTTTATCTTTTCGATCTGCACCGCCTTCATATGCCCAACGTACCGGCATCCCTGCAAACATCGGATTCGGATGAACGAATTCTTCCTTGTCATCGGTACCATTCAGTATCTTTTCACAGCAGTCGATCACGTTGTCCAGACAATCTTCGGGAACGATATCATAGTCATGGCAGATAACCATGGCATCCATTTTCGGGAGCCATTCTTCCTTGACCCTGAGAAGAGATCCAAGATAATGGGATATCGATGTGGAATCCTCCAGGAACAGGAAGGTCGAATTATTGCAGCAGTCACCGACAAACAGATACTTTGACTTGTCGTCATAGAATGCCAGAGATCCTTTTGTATGACCGCTGAAATCCACTGCCGTCAGGCTTCTGCCACCTAAGTCGTTGACTTCACCGTCTTTGATGTCAATGATATTCACATCTCTTACATCGCAGACATCATTCTCTGTCCACTCGTCTTTGCCCATGAATCGTTTGATCAGGTTCAGATAATCGACCCTGTCTTTTTTTGAATTACCTTCAAGCATCGACAAGTCTTTATGTGACATATGAACTTCATCAAAGTAGTACATTCCACCCGCATGATCAAGATGGCCATGCGTCAGATAGACTTCGACCGGTTTA
Organism: uncultured Erysipelotrichaceae bacterium; assembly: GCA_902795875.1. Classification (GTDB taxonomy): domain Bacteria; phylum Bacillota_I; class Bacilli_A; order Erysipelotrichales; family Erysipelotrichaceae; genus Colivicinus. The sequence goes on along the minus strand of CADBND010000210.1, from coordinate 370 downwards.
TCTGTCAGGGTCGAAACGAAACTTTTCAGATCGTTTGCCCCGAGACCTGTATCCAGCAATACCGCTTTGTTTTCGCCGATGACCAGATACATGCCTACAGCACCCTGTCCTTCAATGCGGATGATGCCGTTCCCCATATCTTTTGTGATGAATTTTGCCATTATTTTGCAGCCTTTCTGACGATCTGCCTTCTATTCAGATTATAAACATCGATTCCGATCGCCAGTAACATGATGATACCCTTCGCAATGAACTGATAATAGGTATCCAGGCCCGCCAGCTGCATGCCGTTTGTCAGGATCGAAATGATCAATACACCGGCAAACACGCTTGTCATCTTGCCTTCACCGCCTCTTACGGAAATACCGCC
>CADBND010000209.1 GCA_902795875.1 uncultured Erysipelotrichaceae bacterium | reverse complement strand
GAATTCTTTGCGGTTCTTCCCTTTGGTAGAAAGTTCTCCATATCTCACAACGATGTGGTCATACATCATTTCATGCATATTTATTCAATATCTCCTTAAGATTCTCAATGAAATAATCGATCTCTTCCAGCGAATTCGTATGATCGAAAGAGATCCTGATCGCGTGGTCTTCATCATATCCCATCGCATGCAGCGTCCGGTTCACTTCATTCTTCCGTGAACCGCAGGTCGACTTGGAAGACACCATGATCCCCTTTTCATTTAATGCGTTCAGCAGCACTTCCGAAGGGATCGGTGTATAAATGTTCATCAGAGTCGGCAGACCCGAACAGTAATTGATCCTCACAGGATCCTTCAGACCTTCCAGTAATCTTTCATGCATTGCGATCAGTCTGTCATGATGCTTCTCCTTGTTCTCAAGAGCGATGCGCAGCGTTCTGGCCAGGACGATATTGACTAAGGCATTGGACGTACCGCCCCGCAGGGAATACTCCTGCTGTCCTCCTGAGATCAAAGGGATCAGTTCGACAAACTGCTTTTTCATTAAACCGCCGGATCCTTTTAAGCCATGGATCTTATGGGCAGAAAAGGAAGCCATATCGATATCGCTCAGATCGATATCAAGTTTCCCCAGAGACTGGGTGATGTCACAATGAAAATACGTACCAGGGTGTTTCTTGACGATCTTCGCGATCCCTTCAACATCATTGATCGCACCAATCTCATTGTTCACATGCATGATCGAAACGAGCAATGTATCCTCACGTAAGGCTTTCTTCACCATCTCCGGTGTGATATGACCCTCACTGTCCGGATACAAATATGTCACATCATAACCAAATTCCTCTTCCAACTGTCTGAAGCTGTTATGCACCGAGGAATGTTCGTAGATGGAAGTGACCAGATGTTTCCGGTCAGAGTGTTTCAACGCAAGTCCCTTAATCGCCAGGGAGTTCGCTTCCGAAGCGCCGGCTGTAAAGATCAGTTCATCCTTTTTCACTCCCAGCATCTTGCATAAGAGCCCTCTCGCCTTTTCCTGCATATCATAAATAGCGACGCCATCATCGTAAAGGGCATCGCTATTACAGTAATATTCATCCAGTAATTTTTTGTAAGTCTCAAGGACCTGATCATCTACAGAGGTCGTCGAGACGGCATCCAGATAAACTTTCACTAAGCATTCTCCAATATCTTTTCGTCCGCATTTTCAGGGAACAGTGTCTCCAAGCAGGAGATCGCTGTTTTCAAAGCTCTGGTGTATTCGCCATTGAGATACTGGAATTCAGCCTTGGACAGTTCCCTGTCGATCTCCGGATAAGTCGAACGGTATTTGTTTCCGAACACGATCGCATTTTCCACCATCATTCCCATACCAACGACATTGTTGATGTTGTTGTAGAACTTATAGATGAAATCGATCGCCTCATCAAGCAGTGTATTCAATTGCGTGATATCGATCGGGATCTGCGAGATCAGTTCCCGTATCCTGGCAATATAATCACGTGACTTTTTCAGATCGACCTTGTAAGATTCATCGATCGTCGGAAGATCGTATTCCGCAAGTTTGGTCTCAACTTCCGAAACGACGAGCTGAAGCTTGGTGAGCTGTGTCTGTGCTCTGCTTTCGCCATCGGTCGACTTGTCGATCGTCGTCTTGTAGGAATACAAAGTCTTCATATCTGCTTCGATGGAAGTATCAAGAGTCTGTGCTTCTTCAAGGATCTGCGAAGCCGGTTTGACACAGCCGGACAATTCGGAATTGATGTTCTCGTATCCTTCTCTGTATTTCTCGATGCTTTCACGCATCGTCTTTAAGATATCTTTCAGATCGACCAGCCCGAAGCGTGCCGATTCTTTGTCATAAGCGATACGGACATAGTTTTCGACCTTTTCCATATCGGTGATATGGCCATATACCCGGTCATTGGTCTCTCTCGCCAGTTTGAAAGCTTTGTTTTCTTCCGCAAGCTTCTCATTGAGCTCATTGAGCACATCCTTGGCAGAGGAGACTCGAGCCTTAACTCCTTCAGTACGGGCAGCTGTCAGATCCCTGACATCCGCATTCAGATCGGCTTCGATCTGCGCCATCTTGTTTTCAATGTCGAGATGTTCGATATAGACACCTCTCTGTTTGGTCAAAGCGAGTTCTCTCTTGGTCTCATCGATCATCAAAGGCAAAACCCCCTTGGTATCCTTCACCAGTTTAGGGATGGCATTGGCACTCGTCTTGATATCTTCAAGCTTCTGATCGATATTCTCAAGTTCTTCCTGTGCGGCACTGTAATCCGATGCATACATCAGTTCTTCCGAAGAAGAGAACAGATCTTCGATCTCCTTAAGCCTGTTCTGGAATCCGTCGAAGGAAATGGACAGAAGCTGTGCATTCTTGTTTATCGTGGTCTTGACGACGCGGAACTTCTCTTTCAGTTTGGTTGAATACTCACGCTGCATATCTTCTTTTCTGGAGAATTCCTCAAGGAAATCATCGATGTGCTTCACTTCCTCCTCGCACGAATCCAGTTCGTCGGAAATGTTTTTCATCATCTCGATGGCTTCTTTGTATTTGACGGAATTCATCGTGTCATCAGCGTTGTCCAGCATATCCTGCACATTATTGATGTGCTTTTCCGTCTCTTCGTACTTCTGATAGTACTCTGCTACGGAAGCCGTCATCTCTTCATTCCTTCTCGCCATCGCCTGTGCTTTATTCAGCTTGAAAGCAAGAGGGATCGTCTTCACACTGTTGAAACGCACGTAAAGATCATCCAGCTGTTTTCTGAGTTTCTTTTTCTGATTCTTTCTGGTTGTGACAAATATCGCGATCACCGTGATCAGTACCAGTACCGCGAACGAAATGTATAAGTATTCCCTCTTCATACAGGTTCATTTTACTATTTAAGAAAGCATTTTTCAATTGACTTCCGATACCTGATTTGCGATAATATTTAAGCACATAAATTTTATAGCAGCATGTAAAGTCGCTGCCCAGGCGTCGATACCCATCCGGGAGACAAGTAGCCAGGCGCTATTGGCGAAATTCGTATACCGACACCCACAGCGATGATTTACACCTGTACTTACTTAAGGAGGAGAAAACTTATGTCAAGAAACACAGGTCCTACTTGGAGAATCTCCAGACGTTTAAACTTCTCGGTCTTAGAGACCGGCGAAGAATTAAGCAAGAGACCCTACATCCCGGGACAGCACGGTTCCGCTACCAGACGTATCAAACAGTCGAACTATGGTCAGCAGAAGGATGAAAAGCAGAAGATGAGACACATGTACGGTCTTAGTGAAAAGCAGTTCTACAACACTTACATCAAGGCCGTCAAGAAGAGAGGTGTCACAGGTACTAACCTGTTCATCATGCTGGAATCCAGACTCGACAACCTGGTCTACCGCATGGGCTTCGCAAGCACCAGAAAACAGGCTAGACAGATCGTCTCTCACGGACATGTCCTGGTCGACGGCAAGAAGGTCGATATCCCTTCCGCTCAGATCAAACCGGGAAGCGTCATCGAACTCAAAGACAACTACAAGAACAACGCTTTCGTAGCTGAGTCTCTTGAAGCGACTGTCTCGTTCAAGGATTTTGTCGAAGTAGACAAAGATGCCCGCAAAGGCAAGTACGTCAGATATCCTGAAAGAAAAGAACTCAATCAGGAGATCAACGAACTGCTCGTTATCGAATTCTACAACAGGTAATCGTTCGGGAATCAAAAGCGCCGCAAACACGGCGCTTTTTCTTTATCTCAAGAATAAAAAAGATGAACTCACTTGTTCATCTCATCAAGAATGATCTGACGGACTTCTTCGACTGCCTTATCAAGATCATCGTTACATACGATATGTTCGTAGAAATCGATATCCTTCAGTTCCTGTTTCGCTTTCGAGATCCTCTTCAAGATCGTCTCTTCATCTTCCGAGCTGCGCTCTCTGAGCCTTCTTTCCAGTTCTTCGATCGAAGGCGGAACGATGTAGATGCTCAAAGCATCAGGGCATTTCTCCAACACCTGTTTCGCTCCTCTGATCTCGATCTCCAGGATCACGTTGCGCCCTGCTTCTCTCATCTTCTCCACATATTCTTTGGGCGTACCGTAATCATTTCCGACGAAACGCGCATGTTCAAGCAGTTCGCCGTTTTTCACAGCTTCGAGAAAACGTTTCTTGCTGACGAAGAAATAGTTCACACCTTCGACCTCGCCCTCTCTCGGCTTCCTGGTCGTCATCGATATAGAATAGGCCAGATTCAGATCTTCCATCGGCATCAGTTGCGAAAGGATCGTTCCCTTTCCGACACCGCTCACTCCGCTGAAAACGATCAATAGTCCTTTTTTCATATCCTAATTTTACTATAAAATCTATAATATTAATATGAATATCTTGTGTCCTGTATGTAAAAAGAGGCTGTATAAGAAAGACCGGTCCTACCGCTGCGAAAGCGGTCACAACTTCGATATCGCAAAGGAAGGCTATCTCAACCTGAACCGCCGTGATTCAAAAAACACCGGCGACAATCCCGATATGATCAAAGCCAGAAAAAGATTCCTCGACAAGGGCTATTACGCATTTCTGGCAGAAGCTGTGAATGACTTGCTGGAAGAAGGAGATTCTCTTGTCGATCTTGCGTGCGGCGAAGGCTATTATACTTCCCGTTTCTGCTGCAAAGACAAGATCGGGATCGATCTATCCAAATCGGGACTTAAGATCGCTTCCAAAAGCGATAAAGATACGCTCTATCTGCTCAATTCGATCTTTCACGATCCTCTTGAAGACAAGTGCTGCGACAAAGTGGTGACGATCTTTGCACCGATCGCCGGAAAAGAGATCTGCCGCATCCTGAAAGATGACGGATCGTTCATTCTGGTCAGACCGGACAAAAGACACCTTCTGCAGCTCAAACAGATCGTCTATGATCATCCTTATCTCAACGAAGCAGAAGATGTCGTGATCTCAGGTCTGACAAGAACAGATCAGATAAAGATCGAAGAAGAAAAGACCGTATCGAAGGAAGATCTGAGCGATCTTTTCATGATGACCCCATATTACAACACGACATCATTAACTGATAAAAAGAAACTTGAAAAAGCAGGCAATACAAAGATCTCGTTCTGTTTCATCATCGACATATTCAAAAAAGGCTGATCATTCAGCCTTTCCTTTCACACTTTTCTGTATCTTTCCTACCAGTCTAGCACAGATCTCCAGCGGCAGATGTCTGGCCGCAAATACAAGGGCTTTGTTCAATTCTCCGTCGACCACATAAGCCTTTCCGCTTTCAAACAGGGAATAGCCGCTCTTCGCCGCATCGATGGTACTGCGGGAGAAACGCGATGTATTCATCGCTGTCTTGTCTGCATCCGCGACCTTCCAGAAATCAGAACGGACCGGTCCCGGACATAAAACGGAAACTTTTATGTTTTCTCCCCTGAGTTCTTCCCGCAAAGCCATAGAGAAACTCATCACAAAGGCCTTTGTCGCATAATAGACTGCCATATACGGTCCCGGCATGAAGGATGCCACCGAACCGACATTGATGATGTGGCCATATCCGTCCTTTTTCATCTCCTTGAGAAAACGATAAGTCAATGTGACTAAGGCCTTATCATTGAGATCGATCATGCCCTGCAGTTTCTCCAGATCCGCATTGATGAAACTCGTATAATCACCATATCCGGCATTGTTCACAAGGACTGCAACATGGAAGCCTTTCTCCTTGCTGTATTCGTAGACCCTGTCGGGATCTTTCGCGATGTCGCAAGCCAGATATTCGACGTTCACTTTATACTCTTCGACGAATTCCTCTTTGATCTTCTTCAGTTCCTCTTCTCTTCTTGCGACAAGAAAGAGGTCATAGCCCCTGTAGGCAAACTGTCTCGCAAATTCCTTTCCGATCCCGCCCGAGGCACCGGTAACCAAAACAACTCTCATCACTGTTCCTCCATGGATTCCGCATAGGATCCTATCTTATTCAAACGGTGCTTCATACCCGATTTCGAAATGGTCTCACCGTATTTTTTCTGATATGCTTTACACAATTCCACCAAAGATGCTTCCGGAAGCGTCAAACGGATCTCAGCCACGTTGCGCAGTTTCTCGGGAAGCTTTTCCAGTTTGCCGGCCATCCGGATCGTCTCGATATCTTCGACCTGTTTTTGTCCTGCCCGTATGCTTTTCTCGACGTTGGCGATCTCACAGTTATCGATCCGGGAGACCGAATTCTTGAGATCACGGGCGATCCGTTCATCTTCAAAACGCATCATCGCATCATGTGCACCGATCAGAGCCAGGAAATTGGAAACATAATCCGCCTTTTTGAGATAGACGACATAATTGTTTCTGCGCTTGACGATCTTTGCCTGCATATCGAAACGGGAGATCAGCTTGACGATGAAATTGGCATCCTCGATCTCCTGCAAAGAGATCTCCAGATGATAGTTGGGATTGTGTGGATCGTTGCAGGAACCGTATGCCAGAAAAGCTCCCGCAAGATAAGAAGCTGCACAGCAGTTACGCATCAAGACCTCATAACCCGGATGTGACTCCAGCCCTCTTTGTGAGAAGAGCCCAAGTTCTTCAAGGATCTTTCTTCCGTCCTTCTCGATCTCAATCGTATAGACGTTGTTTTTCTTCAAATTGGTCTTACGCATCACTTTCAGGGAAGTGTCGACATCGAAAAGCGTTTTGAGCAGAAACATAGCCCGTTTACAGGTGGTGGGTGATTCACTGCGTACGATTATCCCCATGTTTCCCTGTGATATCGTAAGAGAGCTTGTCAGCAGGATCAAGGCCGAAAGCTGTGCTCTTTGACAATGCTTTTCCAAAGAAGCGTTGGCGATCTCCTGCTTGATATCCGTGGAAAAAGACATCAGAGTATCCTCTCGATCACATCTTTGATCCTGGCAGGATCATGTCGTACAAGATTTCCGTCAAAGCGCAGCATCTGCGTTTTCAATACTTCGATGCCGCAGTCACCATGATCCACCACTTCGATGGAATTCTGACGCTGATAGCGGTTCAGGATGCTCTCCGGTATCGTATCGTTATGCATGATCACCTGGTCGACCGGAGTATCATGCTTCCGGAACGCCTCAAGATGATCGTGCAGATCGTAATTGTAAGTCTCATTGGACTGAGTCATGCAATTGGCGATATAGATCCTTTTTGCATGTGTCGCATTCAAAGCGGCATTGATGCCGGGAATGATCGTATTGGGAAGGATCGAAGTATATAAGGAACCGATACCGTATATGATCAGATCGGCAGATTCGATCGCCTCGACTGCCTCCTTGTTGGCGTGGACTTCTTCCTGATAGAAGACCTTCTCAATATTATGAATGAGGCTGGGGATATTGGCTTCGCCCTTTACGATCGTATCGTCATCCATGAGCGCCATCAGATAGACGTTTTCCAGTGTGGAAGGAATGATCTTCCCTCTTGTCTGCAGCATCGAGGAAGTGATCCGGATCGCCTCATTGAAGGATCCGGTCATGTTGGTCAGAGCAGTCAGGATGAGATTGCCAAGCGAATGGCCGGCGATATCCATGTTGTCCTCCCCTTCAAAACGGTAATTCATCAGGTCATGCAAAAGAGGCTCCGAATCCGACAAAGCCAGTATGACGTTTCGGATATCACCCATCGCCGGGATCGTATAGCGTTTTCTTAAACGCCCCGTCGAACCGCCGTCATCGGCGACTGTCACGATCGCGGAGATACGGATATCTTCGATCTTTCTGATACCGCTCAAGATCGCAGAAAGACCGTGTCCTCCGCCGATCGCTACGACATTCTTCATTATTTAAGCTCCCTGTGTGCCAGATAGCACATGTACTTTTCCTTATAATACCGATAAAGATAATTGGCGATCGTCACGCTCCTGTGCTGTCCGCCTGTACATCCTATGCAGATCGTCAGGTGCCTTTTCTCTTCATTATCATAGGCTTTGAACATGAAATCCAGATAGGCAATGGCCTTTTTGAGGTAGCGCTGTGTCAGTTTCGAATTCAGGACATACTCCCGCACTGCTTTATCGTTACCGGTCTTGTTTTTCAGTTTGGGCACATAATAAGGATTTTCCAGCATCCTCACATCCAGAACGACATCCGCATCATCGGGAAGACCGTATTTGTAGCCAAAAGACTCGAAAGTGATCGCCAGATTGTTGAAATCGCTGTAGTCCAGTATCATATCGAGCTTAGCCTTCAGTTTCTTGGCAGACAGATCGTCGGTATCGATGATATGAACATTCCTTTTCTTGAATTTCTCCAGAATGGCCATCTCATTGTCGACTGCTTCTTCCAAAGTTGCAGCAGCATTCGACACGATCAAAGGATGCACACGACGCGTGAACTTATAACGGTTGATGATCGTTTCCTTATCCGCATCCAGCAGAATCAGCTGCGGCTTGAATTCCGAATTCGCAAGCAGATTGTAGTAGTTATCCAGCTCGTTGATCCCGATCGACAGGGCAACCTTGTCGTACTTGATCGAATCGTCTTTCCGGATCAGTTCAAGAAGATCGGGGATCAGTTCCGCAGGATACTGGTCGATACAGGTGTAGCCCATATCCTCCAGGATATTGGCTGCCGTCGATTTTCCGGCTCCGGAGATACCGCTTATCAGTACCAGTTTCTTCATGATTCAATTATATCCCACATTCTATGGTGTGTCATTTTACATTTTTGTTTCTCACTGTTCATCGCGCAGTTCATAAAGGATATCACGCAGTTCAGCAGCCCTTTCGAAATTGAGCTGTTTCGCAGCCTGTCTCATCTCCGCCTCGATGGAAGCCATCATCTTCTCCTTCTCGGCTTTGCTGTGTCTGTGTTTCTCGCGATACTTCTTCGACATCTCGCGTGTCTCTTTGGAGTGGATGACCTCGTTGAGTTCCTTGCGTATCGAACGCGGAACGATATGATTTTCTTCGTTGTATTTTTCCTGTATCGCTCTTCTACGTTTCGTTTCGTCGATCGCAATACGCATCGAATCGGTGATCTGGTCAGCATACATGATGACACGGCCGTTTTCATTTCTTGCGGCACGGCCGATCGTCTGGATCAGGGAACGCGAAGAGCGTAAAAAGCCTTCCTTATCCGCATCCAGTATGGCAATCAGAGACACTTCTGGCAGGTCAAGACCTTCCCTTAAAAGGTTGATGCCGACCAGGACATCGTAAACACCCGCTCTAAGGTCGTGGATGATCTCCGAACGTTCCAGCGTCTTGGTCTCATGGTGCAGATAAGCGACCTTGAAATTCGCTTTCTTGAGATAATCGGTCAGATCTTCAGCCATCTTGACGGTCAGAGTCGTGACCAAAGTCCTCTCGTTTTTCTCGATATTCTTTCTTATCTCTTCCATAAGATCATCGATCTGTCCGGAAGTCTTTCGCACTTCGATCAAAGGATCAAGCAGGCCTGTCGGTCTTATCAGTTGTTCGATCGGCTTGCCTCCCCTTTCGAGTTCGTAATCTCCGGGCGTCGCCGACATGTATATGCGGGGAGCATTGAGTTCCTCCCACTCTTCGAAAGTCATCGGCCTGTTTTCCAAAGCGCTGGGAAGGCGGAATCCATATTCCACCAGAGTCAGTTTGCGCTGATGGTCACCATTGTACATACCCCTTATCTGCGGCAGAGAAACGTGCGATTCGTCCACGACGATCAGAAAATCATCACCGAAATAATCAAAAAGGTTATAAGGCCTCTGTCCCGGAACACGATGATCGATATGCATGGCATAGTTCTCGATACCTGAGCACATGCCCATCTCACGTAAAGCTTCGATGTCGTAACGGCAGCGCTGCTCGAGCCGCTCGTATTCCAGCATCTTGCCTTTCTCTTTGAAATACTTGAGCCTTTCCTCCAATTCGATCTCGATATTGTCACAGGCGATCTGCAGATCGTCACGGTCACGGGCATAACCGCTGGCCGGGAAGAAAGAGTAAACGGTATAACCGTTCTGCACGTTCTTCGTGAGCGGATCGATCTCAGTGATCCTTTCCACCTCATCATCATACATCTCCACCCGGATGATGAACTTGTCCGTATGTCCCGGACAGATCTCGATCACATCGCCCTTGACAGAGAAGGTACCTCTAAGTTTATCGATGTCGTTGCGCTGATACTGCATAACGATGAGACGCTTGATCAGATCCTGCCTGTCGATGACCTCTCCGACTTTCAAAGAGAAAAACATCTCCTTATAGTCTTCGGGATTGCTTCCGGCATAGATACAGGCGACAGAAGCCACGACGATGACATCCCTTCTTTCAAGAAGAGAATTGTATGCGGACATCCTGAGCATATCGATCTCATCGTTTGTCACAGCATTCTTTTCGATGTAGGTATCGGTCTTGGGCATATAGGCTTCAGGCTGATAAAAATCGAAGTTGGAGATGAAGTATTCCACCGCATTGTCTGGAAAAAGTGCCTTGAATTCCGAATAAAGCTGTCCTGCCAGTGTTTTATTGTGGGCGAAGACCAGCGTAGGCTTATTCACTTTTTCAATGGCATTGGCGATCGTGAACGTCTTTCCGGTACCGGTAGCACCAAGCAATACCTGTTCGTGTTTGCCTTCCTCAAGGCCTTTCACCAAAGCGTCGATGGCAGCAGGCTGATCGCCCATCGGTTTATAGTCAGAATGTATCTTAAACAGTTTCTCTTCCATATCCCTAATTATACAGCCAAAAGATATCCTTTATCGGTGGTATCATTATTTCAGAAAGAAGGAAGATGAAAATGAGAAAATTCCGTTCCATCAGCACGAAACAGCTCGATGGATTAAACTCAGAATATCTGAAAGATCCCAGTTCCCGGATCGTCCG
>CADBND010000208.1 GCA_902795875.1 uncultured Erysipelotrichaceae bacterium | reverse complement strand
TTTCCCGAACGATCGAAGTGCAGGAGAATCAGAAAGTGATCGATACCGGACTTTACGGGATCGTGCGGCATCCGATGTATTTTGCGACCGTCTTTCTCTTCTTAAGCATGCCGCTTATTCTGAACAGCCCCATTTCTCTGCTCATCATGATGGGATACATTCCGCTCATCATCGAAAGGATAAAGAATGAAGAAGAAGTCCTCGAAGCAGAACTTCAGGGATATGCGGAATATAAAAAGAAGGTCAGATGGCGTCTGATCCCCTTCCTGTATTAAAACAGATCCCGGTCATTGACCGGGATCTTCTTTCTCAATATCGTCGTATTCGCCTTTTACCCATTGGGGCATCTTGTCCCGTATCGTACCGAATCCTTTCACATTTTCCGGCATGCCCAGGAATTTCACCCGCTTTCCGTAACGGCGGGTATTCTGGGAAAGAGCCTTGAAAGAAAGACGAAGCTGTTTATGTTCCCGGTCGATATCGATGACCTTGACCATCACATATTCATCCACCTGAACGAAATTATCAATCTTTCTTACAAATCCGTTGGAGATCTCCGAGATATGGATAAGACCTGTGACCCCGTCGTCAAAACGCACAAAGGCGCCATACGGTTTGATCCCGGTGATCTTTCCATAGACGGTCATTCCGACCTTGTAGTCATCGATACAGCTCATACCTAAAACATTATAGCACGATATCCTGAAGCATATTTCAACATCCCGGATCCGAATAAAGTTGAAAATCATCTTCAGGCAGAATATCATTAGAAGAATAAAGATATCCGGAAATAAACAAAATCAAAGCCCGTATGAACAGGATGCACTTGCATCGCCGGCAAAAGGAGAACTATGAAAAAACTGTTCGTTGTATTGGCGCTTCTGATCGGTCTGTGCGGCTGCAAGAACAGTAATAATGAAAAAACAGAAGCAGAAAAACAAATGCCATTAACCGAAGATTACCTGACAAAAATGGAAGACTATGAAGTCATGGAGGTCTGCCTTCTTGGTGCCACAGGCGAAGACAGGAGCCTGGATGAGATCCTGAAAAGAGCGAAAGATGAATGGGGCTATCAGCTGATCGGAGAGTGTGACGAAGAACATATCGTCTTCGGAAAACAGTCAGTATACGATTACGTCTATCTGCTTATTCCGGCAAAAGATACGCAACTGTCTGTCGGCAGCTTTGATCCGTATTCCGGAAACATGAAAGAGATCTATTATAAAGCGGAAGACGGTCTTCCGTTCATCTATGTAGAAGAATGGTATGGAATGGACCCAAGAGGTATCATCAGTATCGTTACCGATCTGGACAGTTTTTCGATGAAGACCGGAAGAAACGGCGGAAGCGGACGGTTGAGAACAGATTATCTGATGGGTGTTGTCGACCGTACACCTTACCAGGATCTGAGCGGTTCCGAGATCGGTTCTTTTTCACAACATTACTACGACCTTTTGTGTTCCGCACCAATGATATCCGATCTGATAGACCAGGGATACAAAGAGCATTTTATGGATGAGATGATCTATGACGGCCATACATATATCGTTTATTCCTTCTCTTTTGAAGGCGCTACAGTAGATGATCTTCTATATGCAGTACACTACGAGATGGAAACAAATACTGTGAAATACCTTTTCAGTTCTGACGGAGGCCAAAACTGGTTTGAACCCGATCAGGCAAAAGGATAGATACAACAAAACGTCTATCATCTTTTTTGGCCGATCGTTCTGATCGCGGTAAAGATAGTCATTTTGTTGGAAATATAGCTGATATAGTGATATATTTTTTGTTGGAGATGATTTTATGAGCAGAGAAGAAACGATAAGACAGATCGAAAAGACGATCGAAAAAGTCAGACCATATATCCAGAACGACGGCGGTGACGTACAATTCGTAAAACTGGAAGACGACATCGTCTATGTCAGCGTACACGGAGCCTGCGTCGGATGCATGGCACTGGACTATACGCTCAAGGAAGGCGTTGAAGCCCTCCTGCTCGACGAAGTCGAGGGAATCAAAGAAGTTCGACTCGCACAATAAAGCACTGCCTGCGCAGTGCTTTTCTTATCTGTCATTGACCTGTACGATGACACATTTCAGATAATCGGAAACGTTGTGTCCGATCACGATCGGATGATCGGGAGCCTGCGCTCTGTTCTCCACCAGTCGCAGTCTCTTGTGGGCGTCGTTGGCGGCGGAAAGGATGATATTCATAAAGTGGTCCCTTTCCATATATTCGCTGCAGGAGCAGGTCACCAGGAAGCCTCCCGGTCTGATCAGTTTCATCGCCCGGTAATTGATCTCCTTATAACCTTTTGCGGCATTCTTGAGAGAATTCTTCGATTTGGTGAAAGCCGGAGGATCCAGGATCACCACATCGAACATCTCTTTTTTATTCTCCATATCCACCAGATAGTCGAAGACAT
>CADBND010000207.1 GCA_902795875.1 uncultured Erysipelotrichaceae bacterium | reverse complement strand
CTCATTTAAAATCATCTCGGTCGAAGTGGCTGCGATTTCTGATTCCCTCATTTTCATAACATCCTTAAAAAAGCGACGGCCCTCAACTGAGATCCCCTTCTGTCTTAATAAGTATAACTCCTTAAACAAAAGAAAACCCGCAGATCATTTGACATTGCGGGTTTGTCAACAAGCTGAAACGTCAGTGCACATGCACTGGCGTTTTCAATAGTAAACAGGAAGTTCGTCTTTGATGATGTCCTTGCCTGCAGATCGCTCCTCTTGTCTGGGAGCTTTTATCCGACCGTTTTCAATAGCAGAGGGAGCCTTGTTTCTTTCATCCTGCTGAAAGTACTTGATGAAGCGCTCTGGCACGCCTTCGGGCATGTGTTCGTTATAAACAAACATATCATTGATGCGTTCCCTGATGACTTTCTTATAATCATGCAGTGCATCTTCAAGATCGATATAGCCGGTGCTTTCAAAGTGAGTGTCTTTGTTTTTGATGTATTGCCGATAGATCAGACGGCCAGGCGCATAATCGGAGTCGTCCGTATCTCTTAGTGATCCCCAATACTCAAAGATCGTATAGAAACAATGATGGCCGTTTTTTGCCCTTCTTGCCAGGATAGGATTGTTCAGATAGATTGGGTCATCCTCGCTATCCGAAGCCATGCCATAGATATAAAGGCCAGCCCCGCTTTGCGGATCGATCACAACAGGCACAACGGCAGTGTCACATTTTGGATCACGATCCATCAAAGAGAAGAGGATCTTCATGTCTTCGATCTTTTCCTGATCCGGGTCATTTTGAAGACCTGCTTGCGGATCATAGCCTTCAAGGAAGTAGGCACTGTCCTTTCGTTTGAAGTAGCAGTCGACCAGCTGCATCGTCCGATCGATCTTTCTTGGTTTCGGGGTTTTCCTGCTGATGGAAAAGCCGGCATCGTAGAGATAATCTTTGGCTTCCTGTACCAAGGCCTCCGCCAAAAACATCTGCATCAATAAGTCCAGCGGTCCTGCATTAACATGTGCAGGCTTTTTTATGTTCTCAAGCAAGGTGAGGATATCTGAAGTCTTCCTATAAAAGAAACGGTATTGTCTGCTTGTGTCAAAGGGGTCCTGTAGATCTTCATATCGTTCTTTCAGGGAAACAGAAAACAGATCATAACAGATCAGGATCTGGCGGAACACTCTTTCCTGGATGCGGATCTTCTTTTCAAGGGCAATAGTCAAAATGGCCTTGAAGTATTCAAGTTCATTGAGCTTCCTGCCTTCATGTTTTTTCTCAAGTTCACGCAAAGAAGAAACGGCTGAAGAGGAAGAAAAGTTTTTGTGTTCAGCCAGCTGTTTTGCCAGGAAGGGGAGTTCACTTGTCTCGGGCAGATCGAAGCTGAATCTCTTCACTTCCTCAAGAAGCAAGGAATAAAAATCATTTCGAAAGCCCATCAGTCCAACTTCACTTCCCCTGTCTCTTCAAGCAGGATTTGAATGTTTTCAAGCTGATCATAGACCGCATAAAAGCGATCGCTGTCGGAAAGGATGTTTGTGCAGTAAAGCGATGTGTACACATCGATCATTCCGGCGATCAGATTCTGAAATGCCTCAGCGGAATGAAGCTGATCCTGTAAGCTCATAAAATTCCAGAAGGCAAGGATGTCATCATCACGCAAAGCGTTCACATAGGAAGGATGTTTTATCCAGCCGTAACGCTCTTTGTCGTTTTGGTATTGGACAAGCCATGAAGAGGGAACAGCGATTCGATTTCGTTTCAGGATATTGAGCATCGTGTCGATCTGTTTGTCATTGGCATCCATCAGGTACTGGAAGTATTGGATATCGCCGATATCATCCCAGCCATCAAGCGGAAAATGATGAAAGCAGAACAGATCTATAAAGTCGGCGGTCCACCTTGAAGAAGAGCGCTGCAGATCGCGGACATAGTCTGTATAGTAGTCGTTTCCATGAAGATCGCTGTGAGAAGTCTTTGATGAAAGAAGGATCTTTCGTTCAAAGCGATACACTAACAGGTCGAAGAAATTTTTTCGGATTGGAACAGAACAAGACAGCCGCAGCAGATCGCTTAGTTTTGATCCCTGTTCGTAAGACAGGATATTCAAACTGCATTGAAAAAAGGACTTCAGAGCGATCATCCGTTTTTCATCCAGCATCTTTTTTTCTGCATCCTTTGATCCAGTCCGGTAGTTCAGGTAGATCAAAAGGCAGTCCATCAGTTCATCGATCAGCTGATCCCGTCTTTTCTTTGAAAGCTTTCCGTTTTCAAAGATCAGATCTTTGATCGGCATCGATCTGCCGTTTATGGAATCAAGCAGCTGCTGAATGCAGGAATGCATCCTTTCCTTTCTGAAATAGATCGTATCGAGTTTTTCAAACGAGATATCTTTCATGTTCCTTCCTCCATGGCACACTTTGATTCTAACATGCAAATCTTTGATTTATAAATCATTCCGTAAAATCTACGAAATGAAAAAGCAGAAAATTTCATAATGATGGTGTTCCAAAAAGGAAACGAAAGGAAACTCCATGAATACAAAAAACAGTAAAACGATTGAACGATTTGATTCTTATATCAGCCGCCGCGTCCAGCCGATCAAAGCAGAAAAAGAAGCTTACTACTTATCCAGAAAGTGTTCAGTCTCTATCGAAGATGCGCAAAACTTCCTGTCTGCCAGAGAATGTTACTACACAAGGCCGTGTAGCGACAGTGAATTCCTGATGTGCGATGAGCTTGAACTGATCGCCGATTATCTTGACTACTATCCGCAGTTCACGATGAAGGTCCTGTCTTCTCTGCTGTATCATTCCAATCTCTTCCGTGCCAAGAGAAGAAATGAAAGACAAAGATACCAGCAGATCTTCCCTAGTGCTTCTTCTTTTGCGGAAACGGTCATGCAGAAAGAAGGTGAATAAGATGACCCCATGCATTCTCAAAGAAAGTTCCCGCGGCTACGACCGCGTGGAGATCGAAGATGCGCTGTTCATGGACCGCAGGATCTTTCTGACAAAAGCGGTCGATGCCTCCTCAATGGAGTGTCTGATCAAAGAACTCCTGTATCTTAACAACAGCGATCCGAAAGAAAGGATCACGCTCTACATCAATTCGCCAGGCGGCGAAGTAAACAGCGGTCTTGCGGCTTATGATCTGATGAATCTGATCGAAGCACCGATCACAACTGTGTGCATTGGTGAAGCGGCATCGATGGCTGCGATATTATTTCTGGCCGGTGAAGAAAGGATCATATTTCCCGGCTCACGGATCATGATCCACGATCCGTCCCCGGGCGGCGGATCCTTGCAAGGAATGAAGCCCGATGAGATACAAGAGCAGCTCGAAGATCTGAAACGCTGCCGTGACAGGCTTTGTTCCATCATCGCCGAAAAGACGAACAAGACGATGGATGAGATCCGGACGAAGACTCGCAAGGACTCCTATTTTACAGCTGAAGAAGCGATCAGCTTTCATCTGGCGACAAAGATCGCAGAAAGGATATAGAAATGAAAAAGATCTCTCTGGAAACAAGGATAAGCAGGATCAAAAGCGGCATGTGTTCTTCCCCGGATCACATCCTTGAAGGCTTAAAAGCCTTTGGACAGATGAACGTTCAAAGGATGGTCGCTTTGATGTTTTCCGATCTGGAAAAAAGCTATCAGAATCACATGTATCTTCACTATCTCAGGGAACCCGAATGCATCACCTATGGAGATCTTTCTGTACTGATCGCAAGAGATTATCTTGAAAACGGCGTGCACAGTGAAAAGCACATCGATTCTCTGATTCAGTTATATTGCACAGCCTTTGAATTTCAGACCTGTTATCAGGCAGCCGTAAACGTACAGAAGATCACACTGACCCGTGACCAGTACCTTGAGCGTCTGGGTCTTCAGGATATCAAGGGCCTGGTCGATCTGAAGATGGATGAATACTTTGAAGAAATAAAGAAGACAGATCTTCCGGAAGAAAGCCAGAAATGGCTCTATGGTTTTTCGATCGAAAAGGCCGGGCTCATGTCGATGCGCCTGCAGAAGATCTATGAGACGCTGATCGATCATGCCAAGATCAAGGATGTCCGCTATCACGATCCGATCGGCGCAGGCTATCCGGCAAGTTCATTGACGATACGAAAGCAGCTGGTCGAGCTGCTGGTGATGCCTCTGGCAGCCCTTGTAAGCGAAGAAGAAAGCGGTGATGAAAGAAAGGAAATGATTGAATATGATGAATGAGAAAAGAAAAAACTATGAAGGCACACACATCCTTGCGGATGGGATCTCCTTCAATACGGACACCTGGCAAAGCATGACCAACAACAACGTCATGGTCATTGGTCCGACAGGGGCTGGAAAGACAAGACACTATGTGAAGCCGAATATCCTTGGATCTCATGAAAGCATGATCATCCTTGACTGTAAGGGTTCGCTTTATGGCGAACTTTGCGATATCCTTGCCTGCAAAGGCTATGATGTGAAGCTGCTTGATTTCACAGACCTAAGATACGGCTGTGGCTACAATCCCTTTGATTTCATCCGCTATGATGAGAAAAAGAAGAGTTACAGCGAAAAAGACATCATGACACTTTCCTCTTGCCTTGTCTCATCCTACAACAGCAAGGAACCGTACTGGGACTTTGCGGCCAGGCAATACCTTTCCTGTCTGATCAGCTATATGCTGGAAGCGCTGCCTGAAGAAGAACACGATCTGATCACGGTTTCAAAACTGCTGAATCTGATCAGCACGGATACGTTTTCAAAACTGATGTATGAGCTTTCCAAAGAAAAGCCGGATTCCAGTGCCTATGCCCGCTATCTCAACATCAAAGATATCCGCACGGCAGAAAAGATGGATTCTTCCATCAAAGGTATATTATCGACCAATCTTGATCCGTTATGTTTCGATGATGCAGCGGCATTGTACAAAAATCCCAACAAGATATGTTTCCCGGATTTCGGGAAAAGGAAGACCGTGCTGTTTCTGACGATCAGCGATACCGACCGATCGCTGGACAAGCTCGCCAGCGCCTTTATGACCCAGGCCCTTCAGCAGTTGTGCCTGTGTGCAGATCATTCATCTGATCACAGGTTAAACGTTCCCGTTCGCTTCTATCTGGATGATTTCGCCAATTCCTTGTTCATACCCGACTTTGACAAGATCATCTCGGTGATCCGCTCCCGCGAGATCTCCGTCAGCATCATTCTGCAAAGCGTATCGCAGTTAAACAGTCTCTATACGGATGCGATCGCTTCGACCATCATCAACAACTGCGATAAGTTATTGTATCTTGGCGGCCAGGATATCTCAAGCGGCGAGCTGATCTCAAAGCGGGCAGGAAAGACCCTGGAGACCATCCTTTCGATGGATCTCGATGATGCCTATCTCTTCATCCGCGGTCAGAAGGCAAAAAAAGTGAAAAAATATCCCGGAGAAAAAGTGGATGAGCAGATCGCTTTGTGGAGAGACAATCTTCCGTTTAATTAAAGAGAAAGGAAAAAAAGAAATGATAATCTTGTTTGTAATCGGTTTTGCGGGACACCTGTTCATGTTGTTTACGGGTCTGATCAGATCCGCCGCTTATCACAGCCGCACGTTTCAGACTATGGCTTCACAGGAAGAAAAAATGATCAGAAAGATCCGCCTAAAAAGACACTGGCGGATCACCTGGATCCTGTTTGGTCTATATGTGTATGCCGCTATGAATCTTTATTGAGATCTCACTTAAAGAGCAGAAGAAGGTTTTTAAAAAATAAAATTTTCCGACCATAATTTTGTCAGGAAAGAGATATGTTTTATTTAAAAAAGCTCACTGAGCCTTCTCAAGAGCCGCTTGTGCCAGAGCCTGGTATACAGGATGTTGTTTGGCCCTTTGACATCATCAAAGATATTGACTTTCAGGTCCTTATAAGCCCGAAAGAGTTTGGAGTCGTTGTAGAGCTGATTGTGCAGATAGACAAAACAGGCCACCTGTACATCTTCGCCTTTTTCTTCCATCAGGCCTTTTTTGTAATAGTCCCGGACTTTGACAGCGGGATGCAGCTGACTTCTTTTGCCGGGAAGCACATTCACCAGACACTTTGGCTCTTCGCCTTCCGTTTCAGAGAGAAAGACATTGATGGAATCTTCCGTCCATTGTTTCAGCTCGATGATGGCGAAGGTCTCTTCGTTTCTGGAAAGAAGGACGTCGATCCGTTTGGTGCCGTCTTCTCCTTTTATCTGTATGGGGTATTCGATGTCGATACATAGATCTTCAAAAGGAAGACAGGTCTCTTCCTCTTCCATCAGAGCTATCGCTTTTGACAGATCATCCCTTTGTTTTTTCAGATCTTCGATGATCTTTTTCAAGGAGCCGTCTTCCAATACGGTCAGCCCCGTTTCAAGAGATTTCAAGGCATCGATCGCCTTGTCGTCGAGCGCCTTGTTGATGTTTACGATATCGCCTGATTCTTTCAAAGATTGGTAAGCTTCGCTGTTTAGAAGCTGACAGAGCTCTTTGCTGGGAGAAAAGGAGAGAAGAGAAGATATCTTTTCATCGATCGCTTTGATCAGACGATCGCTTTCTTCGATGGTTTTTTGACAATAGAGATCCGGCTGATACAAAAGCTGCGCAAAGTCGCTCAGCGAGAAATGCCAGGAGGCATATTCGCTGTCGTTTGAAAAATCAGGCAGATTTCTGGCCCTTGGATGAAGGTTCTTATAGATGGCGGCGCAAAGATCTTCGATGTGATCTTCTCTGCTCATTTCATAGAAAGAGCGGCAATCATCGAAGTGAAAACCGGTTTTATGATCTTTCATGTGTACTGACATCAAAGAGTGAACATCGGATACAGACCGACGACATCTTCTGCAGAAATGTTCGGGATATGGGCTTGTATCAGATTGCTTGGAAAGATCGATCTTACATAGTTGCCTGCAGAAAAGTTCTGAACGAGATAGCGTATGTAGTCTTCCGTATATGGAGGTGCCAGAGTGATGGGCGGCATCAGGCACTGGAAATCATTGATATCGATCAGAAGAAGGTTTTTGTCAAGCTCCTTTTCAACACACATGATGACTGTGTTTTTGGCTGCGAGATGATTCCAGAGTGGCTTGATCGCAAAAGCGTGACTGATGATGAAATTGCGGAATGCCGGATAATCTTTAAAATCGAAGATATTGTCATCGTCATCGTTTCCAAGGAAAGTGAAAATAAGGCCAGGATAATCCGTATTGTTGACACGGTTGTAGCTTTCCAGCAAGAGCCCGTAAAGCTCAGAAAGATCTGGATCTTCTTCTACATAGTCGCTGTAATTAAAGGCCGGCTGATAGCTTCCATACTTCAGCAAGGCAGTTACAACATCAAGTTTCTGTACAGTCCAGAAGCGGATCTTCATGATTTTTCTCCTCTTTTTTATCAATGCGCAGACCTGCATAGCGGATGCGGAAAGTATAGGATTGCTTGTGCCATACAGTACTACTTATATATCATTATACACTTGTCTCTGAAGGCGATCGAAGTGAACCGGGTGTCAGATGTTCCGGATCGTAGAACAGTAAAAAGCCGCCATAGGACCAATGATCCGAAAATAATAAAACGAAATTGCCGAAAAACATAAAACAGGTTTGCGGGAGGGTGCTCTATGAAATATATTAAAAGACTTGCAGATCAGGCTATAGAAAAGCGCAGGAGTCAGCACCATCGAGTGGGAATAAAAGAAACCATAACACAAGAGCCTTAAAGTTCATACGGAAAAAGGCTCTTTCTTTT
>CADBND010000206.1 GCA_902795875.1 uncultured Erysipelotrichaceae bacterium | reverse complement strand
AGTCGATATCATGGACGTCGTAAAAAGAAAACTTGATGAGGGAAGACAGATCTATGTCATAGCGGCAGCCATCGAACGTTCGGATAATTACGATGCCAAGGATGTGAACGGCTTGTATGAGGCCTTAAAGGAAGCTCTGATGCCCTACAAAGTTGATCTCCTGCACGGTCGTTTGAGCAGCGAAGAAAAGGACGAGATCATGGAGCGCTTCAACCGAAATGAGACGCAAGTCCTTGTCTCTACGACTGTCGTAGAGGTCGGTGTGAACGTAAAAAATGCGACGATGATGATCATATACGATGCGGACCGTTTCGGTCTTTCCCAGATCCATCAGCTTCGGGGAAGGGTACAAAGATCGGATCATGAGGGCACCTGTTATCTGCTTACGGGAAACAAGGATGAATCGGTACTGAAACGTCTGGATATCCTGTGCAAGTCAAATAACGGTTTTGATATCTCCTATGAGGATCTGAAGCTAAGAGGGCCGGGAGACATACTCGGCACCAGACAGAGCGGTATTCCGGCTTTCGTATTGGGCAATCTGATCGAAGACACCCGTTTCATCGATGCGGCAAGGGATGATGCGAAACAGATCTATGAGAATAAGGATGATGAAAAATACAGAGATTATTATGCCTTGATCTTTCAAATGGCAAATAAAAACTTCATCAGCTAGAGTATAATGTTTTTATGAGTATTTTTGATTTTTTAGATAAACATGACATACCTTACAAGGACAAAGACCTGATCGAACAGGCTTTTATCCATTCTTCCTATGTCAATGAACATAAAGCCGCCATCGGCAACAATGAAAGACTGGAATTTATGGGTGATGCCGTATTGCAGATCTATTCTGCGGAACGTCTTTTTAAGATCGAACCGGCTCTTCCGGAAGGACTGATGTCCACAAGAAGGTCCAATCTCGTTTCTGAGAAGGCGCTCGCTCAGATCGTCCGGGAAAACGATCTGAACCGCTTCCTGAAACTGGGGATCGGCGAAGAAAAGACCGGCGGAAGAGACAGGGATTCGGTCATTTCCGATATGTTTGAAGCATTCATCGGAGCGGTCTATCTCGATCAGGGACTGGAGGTCGTCTACCGTCTTCTGGACCAACTGATGATCATACACATCAAGGAAGTCGATGAAAGCACCTTCGACTACAAGACGAGGCTTCAGGAATATGTCCAGGCTGATTCCCGCAAATCGATCGTTTATGAAACGGTCGCGGTAGATGGACCGAACAACGCTCCTGAATTTAAGGTGGCCGTCAAGATCGACGGACTGACTTATGGTTATGGTGTCGCTTCCACGAAGAAGCAGGCACAGAAGAATGCAGCCAAGAATGCATTGGAAAAACTGGCACAGATATGAGTTTCAATATAAAAGACATCATCTCCAAGTATGAATACAACGATGAAAAGGCCGCTTATCTGGCCGATTTTAAGGTTTTGGATGTCCTTTTAAGAAAATCTACAGGGCTGCTTGTGATCAAGGCGGAATGCCGGAACGTGCTTCCTTTTTCGATCTATACCGATTGCCGGAATTATTTCAGGGAACTCGGCTTTGAAAAGGTCAAGCTCTATATAAAGGCAAAGGATCAGGATCTGCCGATCAAGGATATCAATCTCTATCTGGACGGATACCGGAGTGAAAATAACGGTTTTAAGACCTGTGTTCCTGTTGTAGGCGATGAGGGCTTCATCCTTTCCTATGATTCGGATGATGAATACGAACAGGATCTTAGATCTTTTGATGAACTCAAGCTCTATTTTTATGATCTCGGTTATCGGAAAGAGATCTCGATGAAACTGAAAGATGAAAAGGAACCCGAGATTGAAGAAGTAGCACCGCTTCCCAAAAGCGCTTCGGATTATAGACCTTCCTATTCACAGAATAATGATTCACCCAGACCGCAAAACAATTACCGGAAAAACAGAACCTATACCGAATTGAAGATCGATGACATCGTCGATTCGATGTACAATATCAAATTCACGGGACAGATCTTTAAAGTTGATGAGATCACCACGAAAAACAATTCGATCATACAGACTCTTTATGTCAAGGATGAAGACAACGCTATGTTTGTCAAAGTGATCGAAAACAACCGTTTTACGAAAGATAAACTCAAGGAAAACAAAGAAGGCCGTTATGCCTGTTTCTATGGAAAGACAGTCTTTGATACTTTTATCAACGATATCGTCTTCCAGCCCGATCAGATCGAATTCATTGAAGTGGACGACTCTCTTCATGATGATGAACCGGAAAAGAGGGTGGAACTGCATATACATACCAAGCTCTCGGAAATGGATGGCGTATCTTCTCCCACAGAAGTCGTAAATGCGGCTTATCAAATGGGACACAGAGCTGTTGCCATCACGGATCATCTTTGTCTGCAGGGTTTCCATGAAGCACAGATGACCTATAAGGGGATCATGAAGAAAGCCGGCGAAAACAAACCGGATTTCAAGATCCTTTACGGTTGCGAGATGAATATGGTCTATCCGACCCTAAACATCGTATACAATTCGACAGATGATACACTGGCGGACAGTGAATACGTCGTCTTTGACCTGGAGACGACCGGCCTTTCCACAAGATACGACTACATCATCGAATTCGGCGCTGTTTTGATGCGAAGAGGCACGGTCGTGGAAAGAAAAGACTTTTTCGTCAAACCTTTGATCGATGTCTCCGCAAACATCAAGAATCTGACACATATTACCGAAGAGAATCTCCGGGGTGCCCGGACATTTGCACAATGCAAGGATGAGATCCTGGATTTCATAAAAGGAAGAGTTCTGGTCGCGCATAACGCTGCTTTTGACTACGGTTTCCTGAATTCGGAACTGGAAAGGATCGGAGAGCCCAAACTCACCAATCCGGTCATCGATACACTTGATCTTTCCCGTTCCCTGCTGAAAAACAGAAGGGCTTACCGTTTGGGCAACATGTGCCGTGCCTATAGTATTCCTTACGATGAAGATGTCGCTCACAGAGCGGATTACGATGCGGAAGTGCTCTCGCAGGTCTTCAATTTCATGTTGAAAGACCTGGCCAGGAAGAATGTCGTCACATTAAACGATCTCAGGGATTTTCAGGATGATGAAGCTTTCATTAAAAACAGAGCTTTCCACACCACTGTCCTCTGTCGGAATAAGGATGGCCTGAAAGATTTGTTCAAACTGGTTTCCATTTCCAATACCAAGACTTTGGCCGTCTTTGGCAAGGCCAATACAAAAGACGCCAATTCAGAATTCATCGCGGAACCGCGTATCTTCAAAGAAACGATCAATGAACACCGCAAGGATCTGCTTATCGGATCCGCCTGTTTCAATGGCGAAGTCTTCGAGATCGCTTCCACCAGATCGAAAGAAGAACTGGCGAAAGCCATATCCTTCTACGACTATATCGAGATACAGCCTTTGGAGAATTACCGCTTCCTTTACGAAGACAGGCAGCTTTTCGATAAGGAGAGACTGAAGCATTATCTGAAAGACATCATCGACGAAGCAAAGAGACAAAACAAGATCATCGTTGCGACTGGAGATGTCCATTTCGTACGCAAGGATGAGAAGATCCTGCGCGATGTCTATATCACGGCACAGGCGATCGGCGGCGCCCATCATCCGCTCTATCTTTATGACAAGGAAAAGAGGGCAAAGCAGGTCACACCCGATCAACGTTACCTGAATACCAGAGAGATGCTGGATGCATTTGAGTGGCTCGATGATGAAAAACTTGTAAAGGATATGGTCATCACCAACACCAATAAGATCGCTGACATGTGTGAGAATATTTCACCGTTTTCCAGTGAATTGCGTCCGCCGAAGATCACCGACGCGATCGCGGTCGCAAGAAAATGCCGGATCGTCGAAGAACCGTTCACGGAAAGATACGATGTCATTTCTGCTGATGAATATTTGCGGGAATTTGTCTATTACAATGCTCATAAGCTTTATGGCGAGGCCCTTCCGGAATTCATAGAGAAGCGTATCGAGGTCGAACTCAATTCCATCATCGGCAACGGTTACGGTGTCATCTATTTTGTATGTCATCTGATGGTCAAACGTTCCAATGACGATGGCTATATCGTCGGTTCACGAGGATCAGTCGGTTCTTCCCTTGTTGCAACCCTGTCGGATATCACGGAAGTCAATCCGCTTCCGCCGCACTATATCTGCCCGAAATGTCACAAACTGATCTGGATGGATGATGTGGCATCCGGTTATGACCTTCCCGATAAGGACTGTCCGGATTGCGGAAGCCGGATGAAGGGGGATGGACAGAATATCCCGTTTGAGACCTTCTTAGGTTTCAATGGGGACAAGATCCCGGATATCGATCTTAACTTCTCAGGCGATTACCAGCCTAAGGCTCATTTATTTACCAGAGAGATCTTCGGAGAAGAGAATGTATTCCGGGCCGGTACGATCTCTACTGTCGCAGAAAAGACCGCATTCGGTTATGTATCCGGCTATTGTGAAGATGAAGGCATCACCAATATGTCCAGAGCACAGCGCCAGAGACTGGCATCAGGATGTGAAGGTGTCAAACGTACCACCGGCCAGCATGCCGGAGGCATCGTCGTATTGCCTGATGATATGGAGATCGAAGATGTCACTCCGATCCAGTATCCCGCCAACGATAAGGATGCAGCCTGGCGTTCGACCCATTTTGAATATCATGACTTTTCAGACAACCTTCTGAAGTTCGATATATTGGGACACGTCGATCCTACGGCGATGCGTCTTTTTGAAAACATTTCCGGTATCGATGTCAAAACGATCCCGATGAGCGATCCGAAAGTTCTTTCACTTTTCTATTCTACGAAGGCACTCAATATCACCAATCCCAATTACAAGGAAGAGACCGGTGCAGCCGGACTTCCGGAATTTGGAACGCTCAATACCCGGAATACGATCGAAGAGACAAGACCCCACGTCTTTTCGGAACTGGTACAGATCTCCGGTCGGTCCCACGGTACGGATGTCTGGCGTGGCAATGCTCAGGAACTGATCCGTTCGGGTATCCGACTGGCCGATGTCATAGGATGTCGTGACGATATCATGTCGACATTGCTGGGATACAAACTGGAACCTTTGGATTCTTTCAATATCATGGAACATGTCCGTAAGGGCAAGGGCCTGACACCCGAAGAAGAGACCAAGATGCTGGAACACGAAGTACCGAAGTGGTATATCGAATCCTGCAAGAAGATCAAATACATGTTCCCGAAGGCGCACGCGGTGGCTTATTGTATCATGGCGGTCCGTGTTGCCTGGTTCAAGGTCTATCATCCGGAATACTATTATGTTTCCTATTTCTCACTACGTTGCGATGCCTATGAGATCACAACGATGGTCAAGGATGCGGACGGCATCTATGCCAGGATGATGGAACTCAGGCAGAAGATCAACGCCAGAGAGGCAAACAAGAAAGAGAAGGATATCTTCGATACCCTTGAAGTCTGCTATGAGATGGCTTCGCGTGGCTATCGCATGACCAATATCGATCTCTATCGCTCACTGGCAACGGAATTCAGGGT
>CADBND010000205.1 GCA_902795875.1 uncultured Erysipelotrichaceae bacterium | reverse complement strand
TGAGCTTTGCAGTGCATATCAAAGCCAAAGACCTTGTTTCAACGAGCTTTACCTGCCGTTTTCTACAGCAGACCGTACTTGTTTTACGCATCTTATGCAAACTGATCGGAAAGCTCGTCTCGGGAACGGTCGAACTGATCAAAGCCGTCCCGCTGTCCTGGAAAGTCTTAAGCATCTTTACGCTCCTGTCCGTTGCGGAGTTGCTGTTCCTTGAACAGCGCGTGGAGTGGATGTGGCTGCTGACCAAGATCGCTTTGTTCCTTATTCTGACTTATCTTTGTCTGTGCATGCATAAGCTGCTGAGAGGCGGAGAAAGGCTTGCCGGGGGAGATCTTACATATCAAGTGGATACCGGCAAGATGATCTTCGATCTCAAGAGACACGGGGACGATCTCAATTCCATCGCTTCCGGTATGGCGATCGCCGTCGAAGAACGCTTGAAAAGCGAGCGGATGAAGACGGAACTGATCACCAATGTTTCCCACGACATCAAGACGCCTTTGACCTCGATCATCAATTATGCCGATCTCATCAGTAAGGAAGAAACGAAAAACAGGAAAACAAAGGAATATTGCGATGTCCTGGTGCGTCAGTCCGAGAAACTGAAGCGGCTTCTGGAGGACCTTGTGGAGGCTTCCAAGGCTTCCAGCGGTAATCTGGAGGTGGATATGATGCCCCTGAACGCTTCCATCTTTGTGCAACAGTCGGCAGGTGAATATGAAGAAAGGCTTGAGAAGGCCAGTCTGAAACTGGTCACATCGCTTCCGGAAGAGGAGATCACGATCATGGCGGATGGAAGAAGGATGTGGCGTATCTTTGACAATCTCATGAACAATATCCTCAAATACGGTCAAAGCGATACGCGTGTCTATCTTTCTTTGAAGAAGGAGGATGGCAACGCGGTCTTCGTTTTCCGTAATACTTCAAGGGATGAATTAAACATCTCCCCCGAAGAACTGATGGAACGTTTTACCAGAGGGGATTCTTCGCGTAACAGCGAAGGAAACGGATTAGGCCTTTCCATCGCCCTGAGCCTCACCGAACTGCAGAACGGGAAGATGGAACTGGATATCGATGGAGATCTGTTCAAGGTCACCCTCAGCTTCCCTGCAATATAATGGTGCATTTCACAAGAGAGCTTGGCTCTCTTTTGTTGTATAGGAAAACAAAAAGGCTGCAAGAAGATAAAGAACCTATGAAAAATAAGAAAAAATGAGATAATATATGTGTCACGATAGTTTTCGTGGTTCTCTATTTTTATTGCATTGTAAGGGGAGTAACAAAATGTCTGAATTGAAAAAAGAGGAAAAGAAGGCAAAGAGCAAAACAGTAAAAACAAAGAAGAGTGAAGAAACTGCCGAAAAGGAGAAGAAAAGAACGATCCGCAAGGTCGTGAAGAAGGCAGAAACCGTCAAGGAAGAGGCGATCGCCGAGGTCATGGTCGACGCCGACGGCAAGAGTGTCGAAGACGAAAAGAAGGCTAAAAAGACGACTAAGACGAAAAAAAGTGCTGTAAAGAAGACTGTGAACGAAGAGACCGCGCAGAGCGTTGAAGAGATCGCAGAGGATCTCGGACCGCGCAGAAGTGTCGCTTTCATCGGTTCAGAGTGCTATCCGTTCGTCAAGACGGGTGGTCTGGCAGATGTCATGTATGCCTTGCCGAAAGAGCTTGTCAAACAGAACTGCGATGTCAAGGTCATCCTTCCAAGATATAAATGCATACCGTGGAAATATCAGGAGAAAATGGTATACCGCGGTGAATTCTACATGGATCTGTTTGCGGATGGCAGACAGTATTATGTGGGGATCATGGAATACGAGTGGGACGGTGTCGTTTACGATTTCATCGATAACGAAGAACTGTTCACCAGCGGCAACCCCTATACCAATATGGTCGACGATATTCCGAAATTCTGTTATTTCTCGAAGGCAGCGTTATGTGCGCTGCTGTACCTGGATTGGATCCCGGATGTGATCCATTGCCACGACTGGCAGGCGGCACTGGTTCCGATCTATTTGCGTACGCTGTTTGCGAATTCGAAACTGTCTTCATCCAAGACGATGCTGACGGTCCACAACCTGCGTTTCCAGGGCATCTATTCGCAAGATGCGATCCGTTACTGGTCAGGTCTTCCCGATTATGTCTTCAATAAAGATGTACTGACACAGAATTATAATGATGCCAATATGCTTAAGGGCGGTCTGGCTTATTGCGATATGATCACGACCGTTTCCAATACCTATGCCGGTGAGATCCAGTCCGGATTCTATGGCGAAGGATTGGATGCCCATCTGCGTTATCATTCCGGCAAACTCAGAGGTATCGTCAACGGTATCGATTGCGATATCTGGGATCCGGAGACGGATGGCAGGATCTTCCGCAATTATGTGACGGAAGATGTCGTGGAAAACAAGAAGGCCAACAAGCTCGAATTACAGAAGGAACTCGGTCTGGGACAGGATGAAAACAAGTTTGTGATCGGTCTGATCTCGAGACTTACCAACCAGAAGGGTCTCGACCTGGTCAATTCGATCGTTCCGCAGATCATCGATGGAAACACACAGCTGATCGTTCTGGGAACGGGCGATCCGGGTTATGAGGATTCCTTCCGTTATTACGAGAATGCCTATAAGGGAGAAGTCTGTTCCTGCATACAGTACGATGAAGACAGGGCTCACCGTATCTATGCCAGTGCCGATGCACTGTTAGTTCCGTCGCTGTTTGAACCGTGCGGGCTCACGCAGCTGATCGCGATGCGCTATGGTACCGTTCCGATCGTAAGAGAGACGGGCGGTCTTAAGGATACAGTCGATCCTTACAATATGTATGAGGATTCAGGCAACGGTTTCACATTTGATGGTTATGATGCCGGATTGCTTCTGGATGCGATCAACCGGGCAAAAACTCTCTATTTCGAGAATCGTGAGAGTTTCGATGCGATGGTCAGACGCGATATGGCCAAGGATGTTTCCTGGAAACAGTCTGCGGCACAATACAGAGAACTGTATCTGCAACTCAAACCATAATCAATGCAGGGCTTAAGCCCTGCATTTTTACAATTTATTTACACAAGGGCTTCTTCCATCAGTTATATTAGAATTAATGATATATTGTGTAGAAGATGATATTTCGATCAGGGAACTGATCATATATACGCTTAAGACATCAGGCTTTGAGGCGTTGGGAATGGAAGACGGGGCAAGCCTTTTTCAGCAGATGGAAAAGCAGATTCCCGAGCTGATCATACTCGATATCATGCTTCCGGGAGAGGACGGACTTGCGATCTTAAAAAAGATCAAGGGTAATGTCAAATACCGTGAGGTCCCTGTCATAATGGCGACGGCCAAGACCAGCGAATATGACCGGGTCAAAGGGCTCGATCTGGGAGCGGATGATTATCTTTCCAAGCCTTTCGGAATGATGGAGATGGTCTCAAGAGTCAAGGCGGTCTTGCGCAGAGGCAAGTATTCTTCCGATCTGGATGTTCTTTCTTTCCGGGATATGGAGGTCCATAAACTGAAAAGAACTGTATCCGTGAAGGGAGAGAAGGTGGAGCTGACACTGAAGGAGTTCGATCTTCTGGCAATGCTTCTGGAAAACAAGGAGATCGTTTTGACCAGGCAGCAGCTTCTGGAGAAGATATGGGGAAGTGACTATCTTGGTGAATCGAGGACGATCGATGTTCACATCGGGACTCTACGCAGCAAGATCGGTGAATACGGTCGTAATATTGTGACGGTCCACGGAGTGGGCTACTGTTTCAAGAGCGATGGCAAATAAGATATTCCGAAGTATCCTAACATTGGCGATGATCGTCCTTGTCGTGACGGTCTTTTTTTCTGTGGATGAGATGTATCAGAATTTCTACAAGTCCCAGATCGATGTACTGGAGGCGGAAACGAGGCTGATCGCCTTCGGTATCGATAAGAACGGGGTCGAATTCCTTGACGGACTTGACGAGACGGATTACCGTATCACCCTTATTGACAAGAATGGCACAGTCCTCTTCGATAACAGCGGAAACGATATCAGCGTCATGGACAATCACCTTGACCGTAAGGAGGTCATTGAAGCTCTGGAAACGGGTTTCGGTTCTTCCACAAGGCAGTCTTCCACTTTGACGGAGAGGTATATCTATACGGCTGCACTTCTGAAAAACGGAGATGTCGTCAGACTTTCCAGTACTTATTTTTCGGTCTTTCATCTTGTGGGGATGCTGTTCCAGCCTTTACTGATCGTCATACTGATCATTCTGGCGATATCTCTTCCTTACGCCTTCCATCTGACCCGCAATATCGTGGAGCCTTTGAACCGTATCGATGTAGATGATCCGGATGGATCTGACTGTTATCCGGAGATCCGTCCGATCCTCAATAAGCTTTCTGCCCAGCAGTCCATGATAAACCGGGACAGAGAAACGCTTTTACAGAAGAAGCAGGAATTTGAGACGATCACGCAGAACATGAATGAGGGGATGATCCTTCTGAATACCGAAGAAGTGATCATCGATATCAATAAGGCTGCTTCCGATATCCTGAAGATCGATAAGGATCTGGTAGGCGGATATCTGTCAGAATCATCGGTCTATGAAAGGATAAGCGATCTGATAAAAGATGCCGCCAAAGGACACCGTTCTTCAAAAAGGATCCGGATGGAGGAAAAGACCTATGAGATCGAGACCAGTCCGGTCAAGGTCGGAAACGATGTGTCGGGATATGTACTGCTGATCTTCGATGAATCCTACAAGGATGCCAGCGAGAACATGCGCAAGGAATTTGCTTCGAACGTTTCTCATGAACTGAAGACGCCTTTGCAGTCGATAAGCGGATATGCGGAACTGCTGAAAAACGGGCTGGTCAGGGAAGATGACAGGATGAACTGTTATGAAAAGATATACGGAGAAGCGCAGCGTATGATCGTTCTGGTGAACGATGTCATTTCTCTTTCCCATCTTGATGATGAGAATGGTGCGATCGTAAAGGAAAATATCGATCTTTCGCAGATCTGTGAGGATGTTGTAACTTATTTCCGTGGCGAAGCACCGGAGGATATTACGATCTGTACCGATCTGAAACCGGGGATCGTCTACGGAAACAGAGAACTGCTGGAAGGGATCGTATACAACCTGTGTGAGAACGGGATCCGTTACAACAAGAAGAACGGAACGCTCTATGTTCGGACCTATCAGGATGACGAGCATGTCTATCTGCAGGTGGAAGATACCGGTATCGGTATTCCCAAAAAGTATCATGAGCGGATATTCGAAAGGTTCTATCGGGTGGATAAGGCGAGATCGAAACAGGTCGGAGGTACAGGCCTGGGCCTTTCCATCGTCAAACACAGCTGTATCTTAAGTAATGCGTCGATCGATCTGAAGAGTGAAGAGGGGAAGGGATCGGTCTTTACAATTACTTTTAATAAGGCCTGATCTTTTACAATAAATTTACTGCTTATTGAAATGCCTGTGACCTTGGCGAGATAGATTTATATCAGGAGATATAAATCTATGAATGCAGATGTGATCTTAATGGATCTTATGAGATTGCTTGCCGGAATGGGCATTTTTCTTATGGGCTGTGAAGTCATGTCGAAGAATCTGGAAGCGATCTGTTCGGATAAGTTAAAAGGTCTTCTTTCCCGGGTCTCGGGAAACAAGGCGGTGGGAGTCATGATCGGTGCTCTGGCAACGATCGCGATCCACTCTTCCGGTGCGACAACGGTCATGACGATCGGTTTTGTCAATGCGGGAGTCATTTCTTTGAACCAGGCTGCGACGATCATATTCGGTGCGGAGATCGGTACGACGATCACCGGCCAGATCGTGGCTTTAGGCATGTTTGGCAGCGGAAACATCGATGCGGATATCGTCTTCTCTGCTTTGGCGGGGATCGGTGTCTTCATGAACATGTTTGCCAAGAAAGAGAAACAGAAGCTTCTCGGATATGTCCTTACGGGCTTGGGCATGCTTTTTGCGGGTCTGAACATGATGTCAGATGCGATGGCCGGTTTTGCGCAAACGGAAGGACTCCGTCTGTTCCTGGCCAATATCGATTCGATCGTCATCCTGATCATTGCCGGTGCGATATTGACAGCCATCATTCAGAGTTCGTCAGCCATCACTTCCATCGCGATCACGATGGTCGTGACAGGACTGATCGATGTCCACCAGGGCATCTATCTGACTTTAGGCGCCAATGTCGGTACCTGTCTGACCGGTCTTCTGGCCGGACTTAAGAGCGAAGGCGTCAACGCACGAAGGACTTCGATGATACAGCTGATCTTCAATATCGGCGGTGTCGTCGTGGTAAGCATACTGGATCTTCTCATGCAGGCTCTGACAAGGGGTTCCCTGTCGATCGGGTTGATCTTTGAAAGGCTCTTCCCTGGCCTGCCACACACGCAGCTGGCGATGTTCCACACGATATTCAATATCGCTTCGGTCATTGCCGTCCTGCCTTTCACCAATGCCCTTGTGCAGCTGACGAAGAAACTGGTACCGGATGAGCCGGAAAAGAAGAAGAAGGAGCACTTCTTCTATGTTGATGAAAACATGATCGAAACGCCTTCCGTAGCTGTGGAACAGGTCAAGAAAGAGATCGTCAACATGGCTGCGATCGCCATGGAGAATTTCAATTATTCGATCGCTATGATCCGAAACAAGGATTTCTCAAAAGAGGATCAGTTCACTGAAAACGAAGAAGAACTGAATTTCCTGAACCATTCTCTGGTCGAGATCATCGTGAAACTGACAAGAAAATCGAATTTGTCGAAGAAAGACCATTTCTATCTGACGAGCACCTATCATACGATCTCGGATATCGAAAGGATCGGAGATTATTCGGAAAACATCATGGAGTATGCGAAAAACATGGCGGAGGCAAATGAGAATTTCTCACAAAGTGCTCTGGAGGAGATCGATGATCTTTCTGATCTGATCAACAAGCTCTTCCGCTGTACGATCGATGCCTATCAGACCGGCAACAAGAAGCAGAAACAGGAAGCAAGGAAACTGGAAGATGAGATCGATGAACTGACCAGGCTCATGGCAAAGAATCACATCAGGAGGCTGAATGAAGGCAAATGTTCGGCGATCGTCGGAGCACAGTATCTGAAATTGTCCAATGACGCCGAGAGGATCGGCGATCATCTGATCAATATAAACGACTATGCGATCTCGCGATAAAGGGAGGTAAGAAGAATGTACAAACTGTTATGGAGTTATTTCAGCAGATTGGATATGAAAAGGTGTCACCGTCAGAATGCCTACCTGCTGACTTGTTCGGCGATCTTTGCACTGCTTGGTGCGATCGTATGGTTTACCGTGGGCGATGATCTGCTTGGAAAGAGCATCAAATGGATGACCTGTTTCATCGGATTCCCTTCGGTGATCCTGGGGTTTCTGTGTGGCGTACTTGCCTTATTTAAAATGGATCAGTAAACATCACCTCGGTGATGTTTTTTTGTG
Organism: uncultured Erysipelotrichaceae bacterium; assembly: GCA_902795875.1. GTDB lineage: Bacteria > Bacillota_I > Bacilli_A > Erysipelotrichales > Erysipelotrichaceae > Colivicinus. Next base: position 2,194 of record CADBND010000205.1, on the reverse strand, counting down.
AAAGAGGGTCTTTTTGTGATTTAATGATATCTGTATGTGGAGGCCTGAATGAAAAAAGAAACGATAAGAGATGAACTGTATTTGGAATATCCGGAAGAATTCGTTCTTATGAGCAGGGAACAGCTGAAAGAGGTCTATCTGGATGAAAATCCTAATCGTTGGGGGATCCGTGATCTTGAAAGGCATGCGCTGTTTAGCGTGTGGTGGCATGTGTCCAATTCGCTTCTGGCGGCTCTGGCAAGCGCAGAAGATATCTGCAAGGCCGATGAAAAGAAGATGGCGAAAGGCCTTGCGGGATACGGATATGTATTGAAAGGCTTTTTCGATGAGAAGGTCGCTTCCGTTTCGACCAAGGGTTTTTCTTATGAATATGTCCTGCAGGGTAAAAAACAGATCGCAGAAACAATCGTTCTGAAAAAGAAAAATGTCTGTTACACGATCTATTTCTATTCGGATGAGGAACATTTGGATCAAAACAAGGAAACATTCAGGGAATTTCTGAATTCGATGGAGCTGAAATAGAAGAATGGAAGAAAAGGGGATCATAGAAAAAGACGATATTTCTTTGAGAAGGATCCTTCTTTTTTCGTGGCCGATCATGTTGGCAAACATGCTTCAGATCACGTTCAATTTTGCGGATACCCTTGTCGTAGGCAATTATGTCTCCAAACAGGGATTGGCTGCCGTGGGTACGACAGCTCCGATACTGATCTTTTTTACCTGGGGACTCTACGGTCTTTCTCTTGGAAGCAATGTCCTGGTTTCAAGAATGATCGGTGCCAGACAATACGACAGGATCTCAAGGACGGTCTTTTCATCCATGTGTGTGGGCATCTTGTGGGGAAGCTGCATTGCGGTGTTCGGTTTCTTTTTTGCCGGAAACATTTTGAAGATCCTTTCCGTTCCTTCCGACATCTTGTCCGATGCGACATTATATATGCGCATCTATTTCCTGGCTTGTCCGGCTTTAGGGATCTATGATTTCGGTTCTTCCATCATGCGGGCATCCGGGAACACCAAGGATCCGACAAGATTTCTGGCGATATCCGGCGTGATGAATGTCGTTTTGAATCTTGTATTCGTGGCATTTCTTTCTTTTGGCGTATTCGGTGCTGCTTTGGCGACCGTGATCACCCAATATCTTTCGGCTTTTCTGATCCTGAGAAAACTTCTGAAGGACGATTCTTCAATAAGACTGCTTATCGACCGGGATCTTTTCGATCTCGAGATCATAGGAAAGATATTGCGATATGGGATCCCTTCAGCTTTGCAGAACCAGCTGTTCTCTTTTTCCAACATGATGATACAGTCCAGTGTCAATTCCTTCGGTTCGACATTTGTCGCAGCCAACACCGCAGCTAATGCGATCGAAGAATATGTGTATGTTTTCGTGGATGCCTTTCCGCTTGCCTCTTTGACTTTTTCTTCAAAACTCTTTGGAGCAAGACGATATAAAGATATCTTTAAGGAAACGCTTCAGATCTTTCTGGTCTGTGGGACCGGCGCATTGCTGATCGGCTTATTTATCCTGATGAACGGAGAAAGGTTCCTTTCTCTTCTATCAATTGACCCACAGGTCATATCCTTTGGTTTATACAGATTGCGTTATGTCACATTGTTCTTATTTTTGAACGGACTGCTTGATGTAGTCGTCAATTCGATAAGGGGAATGGGCATCGTCACTCTTCCCACGGTGGTGACTTTATTCGGTGTGTGCGGTTTCAGATTACTTTATCTGTACACCTATTTTGCGGGACATCGTTCTCCTGAGACCCTGTATCTGTGCTTTCCTTTGAGCTGGAGCCTGACGCTTCTTTGTCAGCTTCCGATATGGTTTTACCGTTACAGACAGTTAATTAACGGCCAGGAGTAAATTTTTAGTTGGAAACAGACTTTGTTTGTTATATAATAGAGACTGTATCCGGACACTTAGCTCAGTTGGGAGAGCACCTCCTTGACGTGGAGGGGGTCAGGGGTTCGAGTCCCTTAGTGTCCACCATTGTCAATAAAAGCCATTGGGATCCAATGGCTTTTTTAATATATTGTGTGCTGGATGGAACTATTGTCTGTCGAAGAGTCCGTCGATCACGTTTTCCCATTCTTTGATGATCACATCCGGGCTAAAGTGCTGCGCTCTTTCATGGCATCTTGTTGAATAGAGACCTCTCAGGTCGCCATCTTCCGCCAGTCGGAT
>CADBND010000204.1 GCA_902795875.1 uncultured Erysipelotrichaceae bacterium | reverse complement strand
GAGAAAAGTTTCTGGAAAAAGCTTGGGAATGGAAACAGGAGTATTCCGATTTTATCCGTTCTCAGTGGGCGAAACTGGGTAATTCGACAGATTATCGTAAAGAAAGATTCACACTGGATGAAGGCCTTTCCCATGCGGTCGCCAAAGTATTCGTCACCTATTACAATGAAGGTCTGATCTACAGAGGAAAGAGAGTCATAAACTGGGATCCGGAAGCAAAGACCGCATTAAGCAACATAGAAGTCATCCATAAGGATGTAGAAGCGTATATGTACTATATCCGCTATCATCTCGTCGGTTCAGATGAAACATTTGATGTCGCTACGACCAGGCCGGAGACGATGTTCGGCGATGTCTGCATCGTCGTTAATCCGAATGATGAAAAAGTAAATCATCTGATAGGTAAGAAGGCTATCAACCCGGCGAATGGGCAGGAGCTTGAGATCATCGGCGATGAATATATCGAGATTGGTTTCGGTACCGGTATCATGAAATGTACACCGGCACATGATCCGAATGACTATCAGATCGCGATTCGTCATAATTTGCCGATGCCGATCTGTATGAATGAAGACGGTACGATGAATGAACTGTGCGGCGAATTTGAAGGCATGGATCGTTTCGAATGCAGAGAGAAACTTCTTGAAAAATACAAGGCAGAAGGTGCTTTCGTAAAGGCGGACAAGATCGTTCACTCCGTTGGCCATTCCGAAAGAACCGGTGTCATGGTGGAACCGTATCTTTCAAATCAGTGGTTCGTCAAGATGAAACCTCTGGCAGAAGCTGTCCTCAAGGCACAGGAAAACGATGATACCAAGATCAATTTCTATCCGAAACGTTTCGAAAAGACTTTCTGCCAGTGGCTGGAAAACATCGAAGACTGGTGTATCTCCAGACAGCTCTGGTGGGGTCACAGGATCCCTGTGTGGTATCACAATGAGACCGGTGAGATCTATTGTGATGTACAGCCGCCGAAAGATATTGAAAACTGGCATCAGGATGAAGATGTTCTGGATACCTGGTTCTCAAGCGCTTTATGGCCGTTCTCAACACTGGGCTGGCCGGAAGAGACGGAAGATCTCAAACGTTATTTTCCGACTTCCTGCATGGTCACAGGATACGATATTATTTTCTTCTGGGTCGCAAGAATGGCTTTCTCTGCCCGTCATTTCCTCAATGACGTGCCTTTCAAGGATTGTCTGATCCACGGCCTTATCCGTGATGAACAGGGCAGAAAGATGTCCAAATCGCTTGGAAACGGTATCGATCCGATCGATCTGATCGATCAGTATGGATGTGATGCCTTACGTCTGTTCCTGTCTACGAACTCCACACCGGGTCTGGATATGAACTTTTCTCATGAGAAGATGCAGGCAGGCTGGAACTTCATTAATAAACTTTGGAATGCTTCACGTTATGTTCTGATAAACCGTGATGAGACATATCAATATCACAAGCCGACTTCCTATTCTGAAACAGACTCCTGGATCCTTTCGAAACTGAATAAAACGATCGCATCCGCTACAGCAAATCTGGATCGTTATGAACTTGCGATCGCCGGCAATGAGATCATGTCTTTTGTCTGGGATGATTTCTGTTCGATGTATATCGAATTTACGAAGGCTGCCCTGAATGGCGATGATACAGATGCCAAGCACAGAACGCTGGATACTCTGATCTATGTTCTGGATGCGATCATCAAACTGCTTCATCCTTTCATTCCGTTTGTTACGGAAGAGATCTATCAGTCGATCCATGGCAAGGATACTTCGATCATGAAGGAAAGATTGCCGGAAATATGCGATGATATAGATGAGAAGAAAGCCGAAGACATCGAAAATGTCATCCAGATCATCAAGATCGTCCGTGAGATCCGTAACGAAAACGATATCAAGCCTTCCAAGGAACTTGATATCAAGATCGAAGGATTTGAACCGGATGAGGCGATCAAAGCCATCCTTTACAGAATGACCAAGCTCAATGTTATTCCTTCAACGGATGAAGAGACGATCGTTCGGCCAACCACTTTCGGCAATATCCAGTTCATCATGAGTGAGATCGTTGACAAGAAGGCAGAGATCGAAAAGATCGATAAGGAACTGAAACGTCTTGAAGGCGAGATTGCTCGTTGTGAAGGAATGCTGAACAACGAACGATTCCTGTCAAAAGCTCCCGCTTCCAAGGTGGAAGAAGAAAAAGGCAAACTGGAGAATTACAGGAATTCGTACAATACGCTTTTGGAGAAAAAGAAGGAGTACGAATAATGAAACATAAGAAGGCATTGGCTATCGTGGCTGCCGGAGCTCTT
>CADBND010000203.1 GCA_902795875.1 uncultured Erysipelotrichaceae bacterium | reverse complement strand
CGCATAACGGTAATTGAATCCGTCGTTGATGCTGTAGCCGTTGGAATCAGTTACTGTGCAGTTGATCTCCTTGACTGATTTATTTGAAGAAAGGTCATAAACATAAAGCTTATGTCCGGCTTTACTCGCATCCGTCATATTAAGATTGCTCAGGAACGAGATGCCGTTAAGGTTCAATGTTCCATTTGCGATATTCATATCGAATACAAGAGAAGTTTGTTTGTGTTCGGCTTCCGGAACGTTTGTAACTATGCCTGTATTGTTCAAAAGAGTGACATATTTCGTATCGACGTAGGCCACAGAAGCATCCCAGTCGTATTCGATGACGCCATCATCCGTATTGATCTCGCCATTCGTGACCGGGTTGGTCGACTGCACCTTGTAGCGATTGCCCTTCTGTTCAAGGACGACAACGGTCAGATCCTTCTGGTAATGGCTTCCATATCTGCCGGTGTACAGGACATCATTCCCGCTTTCTTTCTTATAGAAATCCGGATCCCAATCCATATCCTTACTGTAAAGTACATCATTATAATTTCCTGCTACGAATCCGAAACAGTAACTGTCACGATCGGATAGATTTCCGTTGGAATCGCACGAATATTTATCGATCGAATAAGCGATCGAAGCGATCTTCATGCCCCAATAGGGATCAGATGCATATTTTACGTTGATACCGGCACCTTTGTTTCCTACACAGGTACCAAAATAACGGGAATTCGTATAATCCATGAACCAGTTCAGATTCCTGCCCATCTGTTCATTGACACAGACGGAAACGGACGAGAAGCTGCTTGCGCTGTTGGGTGAATCGTCATATGCCGACCAGCCAAACAAATTGTTTCTGTTCAACGCATACCACGAAGTTCCATATGCCGATTCCAAACATGCCATGGAATATACCAACAATGCATTACATCCGTATTTGTTCTGGGCATCGATAAAGGACTGTCCTTCTTCGACCATGATCGAACTGGTATACTTTCTGGACAACAGGAAAGAATCAAACATTTTTGCGCTGATGTTGGTTTTGCTTCTAAGAGGAAGGAATTGGTAATAGTTGTATACGGTCGCGACCTTTTTCTGCAGTTTCTGATCGGAATAGAAATTGATCCCGTCATCGGAATAGTATTTCGTATCCATCTTCATCCCTGCTGAAAGATATGCGGAACCGTTATCGACACTCATTGAATAGGAAAGACAATTCCTGTCAGATGAGGATTTCGGATAAGCACGATAGTAATGATAGATCAGATCGGTATAGTTTCCGTTCTTCTTCAATTCGAAATAGTTCTGCGATACTTTGACTAAGAACGCTTCTTCCGATTCGTAGGTATTCCGTCCACCCAGCCATATGGATAAGCCTTTATTGATGAACTTGAACGGGACAAGATCGGTATATTCCAGATCCGTATATCCTTCAAAACCATTCAGATTGACCCGGATATAGCCTTTTCCGGAAGAAGAGATATCGTGTACATCAGAACCACAGGTCTCGATATAAGTCATCTCGTAGTGATTCGAAACAAACGTCGTCTTGTAACGTGAACTTTCTTTCTGTGAAGGATCCTGATAGAGATACATGATCGAAGAATTCCTTCTGCCAGGATAGGAATACGCAAGACCGGAATTCATCGCAACGATACGGGTGGGAGAATAGGATTTCCCATAACGGACAACATAGTCTTCGTTGGCCTTCATAGCCTTTTTTGCTTCATCGAAGCTGCTGTGACAGGAAACTTTCGTAAAAGAACCGTCATCTTCGATATAGGAGACTTCGAATTTACCTGTTTCACAAGCCATCGAATAATATTCGTCTGCTGCGACATGAAAAGCATCATCCATCGGTATGATGCTGACAAGCAAGATCGCAGTGATAAGTAAATTCAGAAATCTTTTCATAGTTTATTCCAAAACAGTAGGTATCTTTACCCAATCATTCCCATTGGAGAACATCAGCATGAGGAAACCCTCATAATCCGGGCCATCTTTTCCGGCGAACGTCTCAAAAAACAGAGCACCGTTATCTCCGACCTGAAGCTTCTTGCCCAGACAGTTGGTGATACTTACAGATTCATAAGTCTCGTCCATGCAAGAGACCACCTCATCACTGGAAGCTCTGACGAAACGCGCATCTGTGATCATCACATCACCTTCTACACTGTTTACGTTGATACGGAACGTGTAGACATTCATCGTAGCCGGGACCTGATATTCCATATCGTTATGAAGCATCATCGTCGAAACAAAGCTTGAGGAAACACTGACGTTGGTATTCCCTACTTCGATCTGCTGAGGCGTTTCAAATTTGAGTATGGAAACATCATTGATATTTTTTCCGAGATCGAATTCGATCATCGATGCATCGACCGAATTCAAAAGACGAAGAGAATAGGAATCGGTCTTATATGGGACAAAGACTTTACAGGTATAATCGTTTTTATCGGAAACGACCGTATTGACGATACCGAGTTTGGATACCTTGTAGGATTTTTCCTCAAGAGTATTCAGATATTTTGAAACATTATTCAGATAGATCTTTTCAGAAGTCTGGAGATTTCCCAGATCGAAAGAAACAGGTCCCTCGCTTTCAAAACGCAGTTCCGCAATGACGAAATTGAAACCGATGTTCTCGGAATCACCGGTATAGACCTGATAATCGACCAGGGACACTTTTATCCCCTGCGCTGTATCCACCGGAGTAGGATCGACATTGACCGGGGTATCTCCCGGGTTTCCATGAAGCTTGTCCATGAAAAAGGAAAATCCCAGATAGATCCCATATCCGAGTGAAACAAAAATAAGAAGACCGGCCATGATCACAATGATCATCCTGTCTGCCCGTATTTTTCTTTTTTCAGTCATGATGAAGCTCCTTCATCATCTCCTCCGCTTCGATCAGTTCAGAAAAACGGGAGATCGGAATGATCGCCGCCATAGGTTCATTATTCTTGACGATGATCTTGACATCATCCGGACCAAGGGAACTTATGATCTTCGCAGCCTTACCCTGATTCAAATGAGAGATCGGGACAAGCGATTTCAGCATCGTCCCTACGCTTGATTTTCCTGTCATACCTAAATTATATAAAAAAACAATAAATTCGTCAATAAATTTATTGATTAATTCATTGCTTTTATATTTATATATTTATTAATATATTTATCTATAAATTTATCTATCTTTTTCCAAATTGCAAGTAAAGCGATAGGAATCCTCGCACATCTGATCGATGTCGTATTTCGCTTCAAAACCAAGCAAATCCTTTGCTTTCTTCGTATCTGCGTAACACACAGCGATATCGCCTGGCCTTCTGTCCATGATCTTATAAGGGATCTCATGGCCACAGGCTTTTTCATAGGCATGTAATACTTCCAGCACAGAATATCCTCTGCCGGTACCGATATTGATGACTTCCGTTCCTTTATGTTTTGCCGCATATTCGATAGCCTTCACATGAGCTTTCGCAAGATCGACGACATGGATATAGTCTCTCACACCTGTACCGTCGATCGTATCATAGTCATTTCCCCAGACTCTGAGATAATCACGCTGACCGCTTGCGACTTGCGCAATATAAGGAACGAGATTGTTTGGTATACCGTTGGGGATCTCACCGATGAGACCGGAAGAATGCGCACCGATCGGATTGAAGTATCTTAACAGGACGGCTGAATTCTCCTTATCGGCCTTGTTCATATCGGTGATGATCATCTCATTCATCTTCTTAGTCGTACCGTAAGGATTGGTCGTGGTACCAAGTCCGTATTCTTCCTTGAATGGAACTTCGAAATCATCTCCGTATACCGTAGCGGATGAAGAGAAGACGAGATCGCGTACTTTATACTTCTTCATCAACTGATATAAGACGATCGAACCGGAAATATTGTTTTCATAGTAGGTAAGCGGGATCTCGACCGATTCCCCTACCGCCTTATAGCCTGCAAAATGGATAACGGCATCGAATTCGTTTTCCGTAAAGACCTTTTCCATGCCTTCCTTGTCAAGTATGTCGACTTTGTAGAATTTCGGTTTCACACCGCAGATCTGCTCGATCTTATCCAGGACATCGATCTTGGAATTATACAGATTGTCTACTATTATCACTTCATGTCCTGCTTCGATCAGCTCAACGCAGGTATGGGAACCGATATAGCCGGTCCCGCCGGTAACCAGGATCTTCATTTTCTTATCCTCCTATCAGTCTTGCGACATCGTTGTACATGACGAGTACGAATAAAAGCAGTAAAACAGCCAGCGATGCCATCATAACGGCATTTTGTGCTTTTTCGCTCAAAGGTCTGCGGATCAAAGCTTCGATGATCAGGATCAGTACCCTTCCGCCATCGAAGATCGGAAGAGGCAAAGCGTTGATCAGGCCGACATTGATCGAGATCATAGCCATAAGCTGTATATAGTATTCAAAGCCCAATTCGACGGTCTGTGAGACCGTGGAATAGATACCGATCGGACCGGAAAGCTGATCCAGATTTCTTCCCTGAAAAACGGTCATCAAGGACGAGAATGTCAGTTTCAGAACAAACAGTGCATAACTGAAACCGTATTTCCAGCAATTAAGCAGGTTCACTTTCACCATTTCGATCGCTTTGTCTGAGAAACCGATACCGATCAGATATCTTTGCGTCTCACTGTCAAATTCGGGATAGATCTCAAATCTTATATTCTCATCTCCTCTGGATACAGTGATGATCCACGGTCCGTTTCCATCATAGGCATCTAAAAAGTTCAACATTTCCAGATAAGTTTCCGGATCGATGCCAAGACCGTTTTCGAATTCGACTTTCGTGACGATATCATCTGCCTTCAAACCGGCCTTTTCAGCTGGAGAAGACTCTTTTACATAGTTGATGACGGGTCTTGTAGACTCCGCATAATAACCGCTTGAAAGGATCAGTAAAGAATAGATCACGATCGCCAGCAGGAAATTCATGGTAATGCCGGCAAGCATGATGATGATCCGCTTCCATTTGGCGATGCCGGTCAAAGTCCTTTCCGGAGGAAGATCCTTGACGTCCACCTTGGTCTCAAGATCGTTATCCGTATCACCTGCCATTGCAACGAAACCGCCAAGCGGTACCGCACGCAGACAGTATTCGGTCTCCTTTCCCTGATGCGAAAGGATCTTCGGACCAAAACCAAAAGAAAATTCCTTGCAGTAGACGCCGAAGGCTTTTGCTGCAAGAAGATGTCCGAGTTCATGCAGGGTAACTATGACTCCCAGCATGACGATATAGAAAAATATGTTCCTTAAAAATGTCATCTTTCTAATTATAGCATCATCATAAGAAAAAACTCCTTTTAGGAGTTTGCCCAGAGTTTATCGACATATTCCTTTGCCCAGCGGTGCGACTCTATGATCTGGTCGGCTGTGGGATCTTTGATGAAATGCGCTGCTTTCAATGTCTTGAAAATGTAGGATTCGATATCGATGAAACGGATCCTTTCCTTTAAGAACAATGCAACTGCCTCATCGTTGGCACCGATCAGAACGGCACCGAAATTCCCTTCAAAAGAACCAACCTGTTTGGCGAGCTTTACCAGCGGATAACGGGAATAATCCATCTTCTTGAAATTCAATGAAGAGATCTTGTCAAAATCAAGATAATTGCTGATACGGTCCCACTTATGGTTCGGATATAAAAGCGCATATTTGATCATCAGGCGCATATCAGGACAACCGAGCTGTGCGATGATCGAACCGTCTTCGTACTCGACCATGGAATGAACGGTAGCTTCCTTATGCAATATCACATCGATCTTGTCATAAGGCAGATCGAACAGATAATGTGCTTCGATCACTTCAAAACCTTTATTCATCATCGAAGCGGAATCGATCGTGATCTTGGCGCCCATATTCCATACCGGATGATTGAGAGCCTGCTGAAGCGATGCATCCAAAAGCTGATCGCGGTTCATATCACGAAAAGCACCACCGGAGGCGGTTATGATCAGACGGCGGATATCACTTTTCTGATGACCCTGAATACATTGCCAAATAGCAACATGTTCGGAATCGATCGGATAAAGATGACTTCCGTATTCGGCAAGCGCTTCGTTGATGATCTTGCCACCGGCAACAAGTGTCTCCTTGTTGGCTAAAGCGATATCTTTGTGATTCTGAATGGCCTCCAGCGTTGGTTTAAAACCAACAAATCCTACTAAGGCGTTTACCAGCATATCGTAGTCCTGAAGACGTGCCATTTCCTGAAGCCCTCTGTCTCCGTAAAAGAAACGGGTATTCGGGAACCTGTCAGCCAGAGACGGATCTTCGTTTATCGTGTAAGCATAACGGATATTGAACTGGTTCAGAATCTCAATAAGATAATCGACATTATGACCGACTGAAACACCGACGAGTTCAAGTTCGTCGAGATGTTCCTTGATGACATCGATGCTTTGCTTCCCTATCGAACCGGAAGCACCCATTAAAATAAGTCTTTTCATGCAAATAATATGATCAAAGCTCCGAAAAGTATTATACAAAAAATATT
>CADBND010000202.1 GCA_902795875.1 uncultured Erysipelotrichaceae bacterium | reverse complement strand
TACCTGTTCATTATACATGAAAAAAAACAGGAACGTACCTGTTTAGTAGCGTTCCTGCAGTTTCATACATCCGGTGACCTTGTATCCGGCCTGTGTCAGTTTATCGGTGATATCTTTGTATCCGTACACGATCATGACGACCTCGATCCCGCGGCTGTTGTTGTATACGGCGAGATTGGAGATCGAGATATCGGATTCCTTAAAGATACGGCAGATATCTTCCAGGATACCGGGTTTATCTTCCGGAATGGAGATCACATAACGAAGTCCGTTGTGATTGTAGCCCAACAGATCGATAAAGGCCGTAAAGATGTCGTTGTGCGTGATGATACCAATCAGTTCATTTTCTTCGGTCACGACCGGCAGACAGCCGATATCGTTCTTTCTCATCAGCACTGCCGCCTCTTCCAGCAAGGCCTCCTTGCCGATCGTAACGACATCCTTGATCATGATATCGGAGATCGTAAGTTTGTTGAGCAGATAATTGAGTTCGAAGACCGAAAGCGAGGAAGCATTGTTTGGCGTATTGCTGGTGATGATCGATTCGGTCACCAGACCAACAAGCTTTCCGTTTTCATCCACGACCGGCAGACGATGCAGATCATTCTCAGACATGATATCAACAGCCTCGGAAACGGACTGCTGAGGTCTCAGAGTGATAGGACTAGATACCATATTATCTTTTACGTACATGATTATCCTCCCAGGTAGGCTTTTTTGATGTCTTCGCTGTTCAAAAGTTCTTCACCTGTACCGGACATGACGATCTTACCTGTTTCGATGACATAAGCACGATCAGCGATGCTCAAAGCCATCTTCGCATTCTGCTCCACCAGCAGTATCGTCACACCCTGCTTGTTTATATCTTTTATTATATCGAAAATTTCTCTGACAAGTAATGGGGAGAGTCCCATACTGGGCTCATCAAGGAGCATGATACGCGGTTTGGCCATTAAAGCCCTGCCCATCGCCAGCATCTGCTGTTCTCCACCGGAAAGCGTTCCAGCTAATTGTTCCTTCCTTTCCAGAAGACGTGGGAAGAGCGTATAGACATTCTCCAGATCAGCGGCGATACCCTCTTTATCTTTTCTGGTATAAGCGCCTAACAGCAGGTTGTCTTCCACGGATTGCGAAGCAAATACCCTTCTTCTTTCCGGACACTGGGAGATACCCATTTCAACGATCTTATGGGCAGGCATCTTTGAAATGTCCTTATCTTCCAGCATGATATTGCCGGAATAAGGTTTCAGCAATCCGGAGATGGTATGCATCGTTGTCGTCTTGCCGGCACCGTTGGCACCGATCAGGGTAACGATCTGTCCCTCATCTACCTCAAAAGAGATGCCCTTAATGGCCTCGATCATTCCGTATCGGACTACAAGATCATTTACTTTCAGCATAATCAATCACCCAGATAAGCCTTGATGACTTTTTCGTCGTTGCGGATCTCATCAGGGCTTCCTTTCGCCAGCAGCGTTCCGTAATTCAGAACGTATATTCTTTCACAGATGTTCATGACCAGAGACATGTCGTGTTCGATAAGCAGGATCGCGATATCGAACTTGTCCCGGATGAAACGGATCGTATTCATCAGTTCCTCTGTCTCCTGTGGATTCATGCCGGCAGCCGGCTCATCCAGCAATAAAAGTTTGGGATCGGTCGCCAGTGCTCTGGCGATCTCCAGTCTTCTTTGTGCACCATAAGGCAGAGAACTTGCCTTGATATCTTTCGAATCGTAAAGATGAAAGATCTTCAGAAGTTCTTCAGCTTTCTTTTCGATCTCTTCTTCACACTTCTTTCTTTTCGGAGTATGGAAGATCGTATCAAAGATCGAATACTCAAAACGATTGTTCATACCGGTCTTGACATTATCCATGACGCTCAATTCACCAAACAGACGGATATTCTGGAACGTCCTGGCGATACCGGCCTTGTTTACTTCGACAGTGTTCATCTTTCCGATATCCTGGCCGTTGAGGCAGATCGTTCCTCTGCTTTGTTCATAGACGCGTGTCAGCATATTGAAAACAGTCGTCTTTCCCGCACCGTTAGGACCGATCAGACCTACGATCTCATGAGCGTATACTTCAAGATTGAGCTTGTTTACAGCTGTCAGACCACCGAAATCGATACCGAGATTCTTCACTTCAAGAACAGGAACATTCATTCTGCCACCCCCTTCTTAAAGAGCTTTTTGCTCAGTTTTTCAACATACTGTTTCAGTTTTGCGCTGTTGGTAAGCTGCATTACGACGATCAGAACGATCGCATAGATCAGCATTCTGTAATCCTGTAAAGATCTCAACATCTCCGGTAAGACATAAAGTACCGTTGTCGCCACGATCGTACCATTGATATTTCCAAGTCCACCAAATACGACATAGACTAAAACCAGGATCGAAGTATTGAAATCAAATTTGGCCGGCTGCAAAGTCGAATAGTTCAAAGCATAAAGAGCACCCGATGCACCCGCCAGGATCGCTGAAGTGACAAAAGCCAGCGTCTTGGTCTTAGAGATATCTACACCGATCGATTCGGCAGCGATACGGTTGTCTCTGGCGGACATGATCGCCCTGCCGTATTTGGAATCGATCAGCGAATAGATGATAAACAAGGCTATCAGGATGAGCACGAAACCGGAAGTAAAATTGGCGATCTTTGCCGTATCCGTCGCACCCATAGGACCCGACAGCAGCATCTTTCCGTTATTGAGGGAAAGATTATTGTTGACGAAAGAAAAGTGCATCCCATTGCTGTCAAAACCCAGATAGATATTCGTGATCAGGGATTTGATGATCTGACCGAACGCCAATGTAACGATAGCCAGATAGTCACCCGAAAGTTTCAAAACCGGCACCGATATCACAAGACCGAAAAGACCGGAAACGATGCTTCCGCATAATACCGCAACGATCAGCCTTAAGATCGCATTGGAGATTGAAGAAGATAACAGTCCCGATGCCACGACAGCGGTAAATGCGCCGACTGCCATGAATCCCGCATGTCCTAAAGACAGTTCTCCCGAAAAACCGACAACAAGGTTCAAGGAAAGACCTAATATGATGTAGCAGCAGGTCGGTACAAGAAGGCTGGTGAAAAGACGGCTCATCCTTATGCCGTGCATCAAAGCTTCGATCACCACATAGGCCACTATGACCATAAGGAAAGAGATCGTCCTGCTTCTGTTTTTCTTTCCGAAAAGAAGTTCCATGAAGTTTTTCATATCACACCTTCACATTCTCTTTCTTGCCTAAAAGGCCAGTCGGTTTGATTAATAAAACGATGATAAGGACCGTGAAGACGATCGCATCCGACAACTGCGTCGAGATATAGGCCTTGGTCAGGTTCTCGATGATACCGAGTAAAAGACCACCCAATAAAGCTCCGGGG
>CADBND010000201.1 GCA_902795875.1 uncultured Erysipelotrichaceae bacterium | reverse complement strand
TACAATTTTCTGGGAGGTTCTTTCAAGGTTCAACTATGGCATGGTGTTGCATGGAAGAAGATAGGAAGAGACGGTATCTCTAACCTTCAAGGAATATATGAGAAAATATATCAATTGATTAATCACTACGATATGTATATTGCACCATCAAAAAGATATGCAAAATCTGTAAAGACTGCTTTTAAGACGGAAGAAAGTCACATTATTTATATAGGGCAGCCCAGAAATGAAGTGCTTTTTTCTGAAATTTTTAGAAATAAAAGTAAAAAATATATAGAGAATCGGATAGGTATCTCGAATATGAAAATTATAGCCTATATGCCAACTTTCCGAGATAAAACAACAGAAGTTTTCAGCTTCCATAAGATAGAACATGATCAAAGTTTTATTGAACTGACGACGCAATTCAACTTCGTTATTGTTGAAAAATTACACTACCGGAGTCAGCAAAAAAAAGAAAAAATGACTACAGAAAAGAATGTATATGGTTTGCCCGATGTTGATGCTACAACACTACTTGCTGCAGCTGATTTGTTAATCACAGATTACTCTAGTTGTTTTTTTGATTATTTGATATTAGACAAGCCAATAATACACTTTGCATATGACTATAAATACTATAAAGAAAAAGATAGAGGCCTTTATTATGATATTTCAGAGGTTGCGGCTGGATCTGTGGTTTATAAGCAAGATGAGTTAATAAAAGCGCTGCGTGAAAACCTTATGGTTGATAATTTTGGAGAACGAAGAAAACAAATATTTAAGGAATTTATCACGTTTGAATCAGATAAGAACTGTGAAAAGATTTTTAATGAAATAGAAGAACGTATCAGTTTATAAACTGAACTGTAAAAATGTGTCAAAACAGGAGGTGCTTAGTGATTTTAAATTTGAGTTATTATATACTATTGGAGAAATGGATATGAAACGAGTTATTACCTATGGAACTTACGATCTTCTTCACTATGGCCATATTAATTTGCTACGCAGAGCAAAGGCTTTAGGAGATTATCTGATAGTTGTACTCTCCACAGACGAGTTTAACTGGAATGAAAAACACAAAAAAACTTATTTCACATATAACCAAAGGAAACAATTGCTAGAATCTATTCGCTATGTGGATCTTGTGATCCCAGAAGAGAATTGGCAACAGAAAAGATCAGATATGCATGAATATCACATCGACACGTTCGTTATGGGAGATGACTGGAAAGGAAAATTCGATTTCCTAAGAGAAGAAGGCGTGGAGGTTGTTTACCTTCCTAGAACGCCGGAAATCAGCAGCAGCCAGATGAAAAAGGATTTATATAATGCTGCAAGTGTGGAGGAAAGCAAACTGAATCATGATGAAATAAACACTGATCCTAGTTTGTGAAAAAATATGAGGTTGTGGAACAAATACAAAAGTTTACCTGTTCAAGTTAAGGCATCCATATGGTACACCATATGTAATTTTTTTCAAAAAGGAATTTCTTTTATAGTTGTTCCTATTTACGTGCGGCTATTGACTACAGCAGAATATGGAGAATGGTCCGTTTTTCAGTCTTGGCGAGATATTTTGATTATCTTTGCATCACTCAATCTGTACGCGGGGGTATACACAAAGACGATTGTTGATAACGTGGAGGATAGAGATCGCTATACATCATCAATGCAGGGACTTGGAACAGTTATCTCTATAATCATGTTAACTATTTATTATTTTATGCATGATTGGTGCAATAAACGAATTGGGCTTACAACTCCGTATGTGCTTCTACTATTTCTATATTTCATAGTATATCCTGCTTTTTCTTTTTGGGGCACACGACAAAGAGTAGAGTACAAATATATGTTTACTATACTTGTTACTGCACTCATTTCGATTTTGACTCCGGTTGTTAGTATTGCTTTGATTCGGTTAACAAATCTCAGAGCTAAAGCAATGATTCTTGGGTATTTGCTGGTTCAATGCTGCGTAGGCCTTGTTTTTTACATATATCAGTTTTGTAAGGGCAAATGCTTTTATCATAAAGATTATTGGAAGTATGCGCTAGAATTTAATATCCCTCTAATTCCTCATTATTTAAGTCTTATTGTGTTAGGACAGTCAGATAGGATTATGATTCAGCGCTTTTGTGGAGATAGTGATGCGGGCATTTACAGTTTTGCATATCAGATTGCTTCTGCGATGAGCATGTTCCTTTCTGCAATAAATGGCTCACGTGTCCCGTGGTCTTATGAACAGTTAAAAATGCGAGTATATCAACAGTTGAAAAAAATATCAAATGCACTTTGCATAATGATTGGCGCGATTGCGTTAATGGCAGCACTACTTGCGCCTGACATTATTAGTATACTTGGAACAGAAGACTATAAATTAGCAACTTATGTAATACCAATTGTTTGCCTTAGTGTGTATTTTACTTTTGTGTATGATCTTTTCTGTTCGGTAGAGTTTTATTACGGAGAAACAAAATACATTATGTTAGCTTCTGTGCTAGGAGCTATATCCAATGTTGTATTGAATGAAGTATTCATTCCGATTGGCGGGTTTATCGCAGCTGCTTATACGACTCTTGCCAGCTATGTATTATTTATGTTTATGCACTTCCTGTTTATGCGAAAAGTTATGAATAACCAAGGAATTGAAGGAGAGATTTATGATACTAAATTTTTAGGACTGTTTTCAGTATTATTAACAATAACAGTTTTCATGAGTTTGCTAACTTATAAAAACAATATGGTTCGTTGGATGTTAATAATGGTGTTATATATAGCTTTATTCATCTTTAGGAATAAAATAATCAACGTTATCAAATCAATGAGATAAATAATATGGTTTTGGAGAATGGTGAAATGAAACTAAAAAAAGATATAACATTTATATATTCGGACAGTGCAGAACAAGCTATCTATCAGCCAATAGCAGAAGAAGCAAAAAAAAGAGGATATTCCATTAGGCTGACAGATGATAAGTTTGCAAAAGCAGAGATTGGCTTTTATTGTCAGCACATCAATTTTCCTCAATTTAGCAAGTTTTCTTTAGTCATGCTCCATGACATTATTCAACAATATGGAAATTGGCCAGATATATGGCTTAGAGAACCATGGAATAAGTATGATGTAGGATTTTTGCCAAGTAATCAGTGGGTTGAGAATTGGAATCAATGTTCGCAGTGGTATTATGCGAATCCACGCTTAGGAATGTACAAGGTAGGATGGCCAAAGGCGGATAGGTATGCTGGAGTTGATAGAGAGAAATATAAAAAGGACTTCAATAAAAAATATGGTTTGGACGATTCGAAAAGAACAATTCTTTACGCTCCTGCGTGGGAAAATGACAACAAACAAGACGATTTTGTTCAATCAATGTTAAAACTCGGCGTTAACATCCTTGTGAAACAAGCACCATTTACGCCTGATTATTCTGAAGAATATCGTGCAGCTTATTATGCTATTCAAGAAATGTACGAATTGCATAAAGACATACCTCAAGTCTATATTCTTGATCCAAAAACTAATATTTTTGAAGTTATCTTGGCAAGTGATGTATTAGTTTCAGAAGAATCTTCTACGATGTGTGAGGCAGTTATGATGGGTGTTCCTGCAGTATCCGTATCTAATTGGCTTATTCCCGATACTAATCCGAAACGCTATCCGGAATGTAATTATGATTTTGTTTTTATGACAAAAAAGGAAGAGCTTACAGATTATATTGCCAATGTTCTCAAAAATTATGAATCAATATGTCAAGAAGTTGAAATATATAGAAAACACGCTTTTGGAAATATCGGGAAAAGCGCTTCTCTAATAATGGATATTGTTGATGATTGTGTTGAAGGGAAAAACATTAGGTACAAACCGCTTTCACCAAAAAAGCGAGAAAGAGTCCCATCTAATAGACTTATATTTCACTTAACTGAGATTATAAAAAGAGAAATGTATTATAACTATAATCAAAGATATAAATTGTTTCACAAGATTTATGAGCCAATTCGAACTATAAAGAAGAGAATGGAAGGACGAGGATAATTATGGGGAAATAGCTCAATATCTACGATTATCGTCGCTTTGATGACCGTTGCTTTTGGGGTTATCTTCATTGAAAGGGATATTTTTTTCTGCTTTGTTTTTAATTGAGCTATTAGATTAAACTATATAGTTGTGTTTAAATATTTCTGTATAGAAAAGCCTTTAAAAAAGAACCGCTATAAAATGAAATAATCGGGGCGGATATTCCGTTGCTGAATAAGTTGTTTTTAAGATATACTAATAAGTGAATAATAAATCATTATATTACGGTTCAAACAATTGTTTGATAGTATGAATAAGCGATAGGGAAAAGCTCATGGAAAACTATTATAGCGATGAAGAATTAGATTTGAAGCTGATTCTATTATATGTGTTGAAGAAATGGAAACCGATTCTTTTAGTTTCTTTTGTTGGCTTGCTTTTAGGCTCTTGTCTTTCTCTGTTCAGAATGCAAAACAATAGCCCTGAAAGCATTCTGAAAAGGTTGAACAAACTGGAAGAATCAGATATCAATGAATATAATATTCAATTATATTCTGATTATAAGAAACTTTATGATGCGCATGTGGCTTATGAAAACGATTCTGCTTTGATGAAACTTGATGCCAATAATGTTTATACAGGAAATCTTGTATACTCGATTAGCGCTGAAAACAAGGATATTGATTCTATAGGTGCCAGTTTATCTGGCGTCTTAGAGATAAATAATAATCTTGAAGGATTAGCTGAAAGTACTGATTATTCTGCGGAAGAATTGAGAGAATTGATTGACATTAAGTTTTCGAGATCGGATAAATCTAGCTTAATATCTACCGACAACAACGCAAATGGTTTGTTAAGCATAAAAGTTTATGGTGTGGATCATGATTCAGTTGAAGATATTGTTAATAAACTAGAGACTTTAGTCAATAGTACACTTAAATCGATTAGAGGAGATTATTCTGGTGAGAGTATCATCAAAGTTCAGGATTCCGTTGTTTTTGGTACGGATCTTGATTTGCTTGGAATGCAGTCAGAAGAAACCAGAGTGAAACAAAATATTTTAACTTCGCTGACAAATGCCGAAGCAAAATTGAGCGACGATGAGAAAATGTACTATGGTTATTACTACAATTATGATGAGTATTTTGCTGAGACAAAGAGTCATTTCTCTAAAAAATGGCCGGTAGTATTATGTGTTGCTGGCGGAGTGTTGGCTTGCGCATGGTATTTCTTTGTATTTCTTTTCGATGGCCATTTCAAGAGTGAAGATGAGTATCGGGATAGATATGGATTGAAATTGTTATCGGTCATAGATCTGAATAAGAAAGAATATAAAGGGATCGATAAGATTATCAATGGATTTGAAAAAGTCGTTTTCAACGATGATGAATATCTTAAATCGGTGCTTAGATCGTTTGGTGATAAAAAAGTGTTCTTGTGCACTGATAATGAGAAATTGAAAGAAAAGATTGGTAATGAGATAAGGTGTTTCGGTACACTTGATATCGATAACAAAGCGGTTGATGAGTTAAGAGAATCTGATGGAGTTATATTGAGTTCAGAGATTGGTAAGACCGAATACAAGCTTATTGAAAGGCAGATCGAGGTAGCTAAGAGAAACGATAAAGAAGTATTTGGTATAATCAGTATCAGATAGAGTTTAATAGATATTAATTAATAAGAGCCGTAAGTTCTTTATCCATTGTATAATGGTAAATGAGCTTACGCTTTTTTATTCTTTGATATAAATGTTTTGTCAATGATAAAAAGATGCTGTTAATTTGAAATGTTACGGTTTTGTTTCTATGAGTGAGAAGAATACGGATAGGTTCCAGATGAAAGAAGAAACAAATGATATCAAGGAGCAGGCTTCAGAATTTTTGGAGTCTGCTTATTATTATGCGGCGAGCATTGCATATAAGAATCTTTTGAAATTGGATCCCAACGATAAAGAGGGTCATCTTGGTGTACTGATGGCTGATAATCAGGTTGGGACAGAAGAAGCCTTGATTAAGCATTATCAGGATCTTTATTCGTCAGAGGAGACTGAGATCAAACTTGCCGGTGAGAAGGAGACAGATTCGATCGAAGAGATCTGCGACAGATTATTTGTTCCGGAGTATTTTGAGAAAGATGAAATAAGAAAACTATATGATTTTGATCTGTCATATAAGTCTTCTCTTTTCTGCCGAGTCAGGCAGAAAGAACAGATCCTCAAAGAGATCGAGAAAAATGAACATCTTTCTTGGTTGAAGGAGAAAGGTTCCAAAGAGATCTCCGATATCCTTAAGGCCTATGATAAAAGGATCGATGAGGCGAACGAGTTAGACCGTGAGAAGATTGAACTGATCAGAAATAAATACCAGCGTTTTCTTTACGCAACATATTCACTTGTCAAAAATAAAAGCAGGGAAGCCAGACAAAAGAGAGAAAATGATTTTCAGTCTTTGATTCATGAATATAACAATACGAATGATATCGAGAGACTGAAAGAACTGTTATTACAGTTTGAAAAGTTTAATAGTTATAAAGATACCGGTTTTTATATCAAAGACTGTAATAAAAAGATCGAAGATCTGAAGAAAGAAACAGAGGACAAAGCTTTTAGACAGTCCATACAGAATGCACTTGATCAGGCAAGAGGGAACTTAGTCACCAAGAAGTTCAGTGATGCTTATGATGGGTTCACAAAAGTCATTTCGATGGATCCGGAAAATGAAGATGCTTATCTTGGCGTTTTGATGTCACAGGCTAAGGCGTTAGATGAAGATGAGCTTTTCGATTATTACAGGAACTTGTATGATGACGGGCAAGGTGAAGTCCTTGAAGCTTGTAAAGAAGATACTGACCATATCGAGGAAATGGTGCGCAAGTATGCTTTGCCGGAGCTTTTGGATAAAGAAACGATCGAAGAGAATTACGAATACGATCGCACTTACAGATCTTATCTGAATGCAAGGATAAGCCAGGAGAAACAGTTTAGGGAAGAATATGATCTGAATCCTGCTTTTGAATGGTTGAAGAAGAATGGTTCTGCGGGAATTAAAAAGAAGATCCGGGATGTCTATCGTTATTACGAAGACCGGGTCAAAGAAAGTGAAGATGTAGATCGAAAGAAGATCGAAGAGATCAGGAGCGATTATCAGCGTTTTCTTTTCAAGACATATACTTCAATAAAGAAGTTGCATAAACAAGCGACCAATAAACAGGAAGATGAATACAAGAATATCATCCGTTCTTTTGAAATGGCTGATGATGAATTTGAACTCAGAGAGATCATTTCAAGATTTGAGGATCTCGGTGAATACAAAGATGCCCGAGATTATATTGCTTTATGTCAGAAGAAGATCGATGAACTTAATCAGAAGAGGGAGAGTGAAAACAAGGCACAGGAGATCGAAACCGCATTGATTGCAGGAAGAGCTTATCTTTCTTCTGGGGATTTCGATATGGCTGATAAGACATTTGGCAGAGTCATGTCGATGAATGAGGAAGAACCGCGTGCTTATCTGGGTATTTTGATGGCTGAGACCGGTTCAAGAAACATCGATGAACTTGTCGACTATTATGGAAATCTCTATTCAGAAGATGAAAGAGAATTCATAGATGGTTGTGACGAAGATATCGAACATATAGAAAAGAACGTTGACAAGTATTACATACCGGATTATCTGGAGAAGGATACGATACGAAAGTATTACGATTTTGATAGGCAATTCGGGTCTGCTTATGCCTCCAGAGTGGAGCAGAAAAAACAGTATCTTGATGAAGTTAAGATGAATCCGCTTCTTGCGAAGGCAGCGTCAGGAAATGATGATGAGGTATCTTCTTTCTTTGAAAGAGTCAATGATATCTATGATAAGCGGATCGAAGAAGCTAAGAAAGCTGATGAAAAGCAGAGTAATTCGATCAGGCACATCTACGAAGTCTATCTACAGGAATCGGATAAGACGGTCGCTAAGATCTATGAAGAGAAGCTGAAGAAAAAGAACGAAGACAGTGAGCTTGTTTATCAGAAGAATCTGGAGCAGTTTGATAGGCAACTTAATGAAGAAGGGTTAAGAAAGCTTGCTGATTCGTTTGATCCGGAATACAAAGATGGTTCGATCTATATCGAGCAATGCAATGATCGTATCAAACAAATAAAGATCAACAGAGAAAAAGAACGTCTGGCTGCGCTGCTGCAGGAAGGCGATGAACTTCTGGAATCAAGGTCATTTAGTCTTGCGAAGAATAAATATGAGTCTTATTTAGCGATCGATCCGGATAATGAAGAAGCTCATCTGAAACTTTTGATGACTGAAAAAAGAGTTACGGATATCGATGCACTTTTTGCGTTTTATAAAGGATTATATGTTGATGAGATCCTGGAAACAAAAGATGCGGTGGAAGAAAATACAGATCATATTGACCGTATCTGTGAAAAGAGTGTCATTCCGAGGTATCTGGAAGAGGATGAGATCCGAAAGAAATATGTATTTGACAGGACTTATGAATCTCTTGTGAATGCCAGAAGAGTCCAGAAGCAGCAGATCGAGGACGAACTTGAATTCGATCCGATCATGTCCTGGCTGAACGAGAATGGTTCATCAAAAGTAAAGACGTATATCAGAGATCTTTTGAATACTTATGACCAAAGAGTCGAAGAAGCCGAAGAAGATGAAGACGAGCAGATCCGTACGATCGAAAAGAATTACAGAGCATTCCTTCGCAATACTGATAAAGAGATCCGTTCTTTATACAATGATCTGAATAAAAAAAGGAATACTGAGCTCAAGAACGCTGAAAAAGAAAGAAAAGAAAAAGAGCGAAGATTAAAAGAAGAAGCTGAAAGAGAAAGGCTTTTGAAAGAAGAAGCCCTAAGACAAGAAGAGGAAGAAAAGCAGGAGAGGCTCAGAAAGCAGCGTGAACTTGAACTGGAAGCTCTAAAGAAGGAAGAACAGCTTAAGGAAGAGGCTCTAAAGAAGGAAGAAGAAGCAAAAGAGAGAAAGAGGCTTCAATCACTAAGAGTCAGAGAAAAAGAAAAACTGGAAAAAGAAGCTTCTTTGATGCTTGGAAAAGAAAGAAAGAAGCAAGAGAAACAGAAAAAGGATGAAGAAGCAAGACTCCTGAAAGAGGCAAATAAGAAAGATAGAAAGGAAAGAGAGAAAACTCCGTTCAGGCTGAATTACACATTAGTTTTGGCGTTTGTTTCTCTGATCTTTTTGGGCACCGTTCTTTATCTGTATGTCATCGTTCCGGGCAATAAGTATAAAAACGCGGTCAGTCTGACGGAAAGCGGAGATTACGATGAGGCAATCGAGATCTTTAAAGAATTGGGAAGATACAAAGATGCCGAGTATCAGGTAAAAGAAACGACTTACAAGAAGGCGGATGACCTGTACAGAAAGAAAAAAGTGATCGAAGCTGCGAATATTTTTAATAGTCTCAGATTCGATGACAGCGAAGACAGAGTCAGGAAGATCAAAGATGAACTGCTGGAAGATGCGAAAGCTGGAGATACAGTCCTGTATGGTGATTATGAACAGGACGGTGATACAGAAAACGGAAAAGAACTGATCGAATGGATCGTCTTGGAAAAGGAAGAGGGAAAGATGCTGCTTCTCAGTAAGTATGCCATCGAGGGGCAGAAGTTCAATTCAACTTCCAATGAAACGTATTGGGAAACAAGTTCGCTTCGTTCTTGGCTAAACGGTAGGTTCCCTGACAACGCTTTCTCAAAAGAGAAACCGTCAGATGTATTACAAACGACATTGAAGAATTACCGTTATCCTGAAACAGATGAAGAGATCACAGATATCGATGAGCTTATACCGGAAGAATATGAGACCAGAGACAGACTTTTCTTATTAAGTGAAGAAGATATCGAATTATATATGCCGGAAGATTCAGAGCGGATCTGTCAGGCAACTGAACACGCTATAGAGAACGGTGTTGCGGTAAATGCTGATAACGACTGTAACTGGTGGCTTAGAGATCCATATAACATTTTGGACAAAACGGAATTGATCGTGAGATCTATTGATGGAGATTTTGCCGGATCGATGTATGAATTGACTAACGGTGTAAGGCCGACAATGTGGATCAAACATTAGGCCAGCTTCGATTTACGTAATATTTAGTGTATCTTCTGTATTCGCTGAACTGAAAATAGTGAATTTTTGTTCTGTTTTTTAGTGTATTTTTGTAATACTGCGAACTGTTTTTGAGGTAAAATATAGTTGATATATTTTATGTATTGTTTTTAGGTATGAATTAAGGGGGAGATGTATTGATGAGTAAGAAAGTAATGTCATCATGTAAAAAACTTCTAGCCAAAGTTGTGGGTGTGTTACTTGTCACTTTGATGGCGACAACGATGTGCCCGTCTATGGCTGAGGCTGAGACTGGTTCAAAAGTCCAGTATTTCGTTGTGAAAAAAGAATGGCAGAATGATATCGAGAGAAAAAGGCCTGAAAAAGTGGCGGTTACGATCACAACCACAGATGGTACTGTAGTCGATACAAAAGATCTGACAGCACCAAATTGGGAAGTATCATTCAGTCTCCCTGCATATGATGGTGAAGGCAACAAGATAACTTATTTCGCACATGAAGATACGACAGGTCTGGATGATTATCTGACATCAAATCCAGAAGATACGAAGCTTGAGATCACAAACAGCATTATCGTTGAAGATAATACGAGTCGCAGAGTTTTGGATTCTTACTCCGTAAACAAAACTGATGGTTTTGATGCTGTTCCGGAAGGCAACGTTATCATTGACCAGCCTTTACAAGCGACGAATGAAAGTTTAAGAAATCTTCCTTCTGGTTTCTCTTTAGGAGAATACAGTGTTTATACCAAGCCGAAAGAAAATACTCCTGATGAAGCGCGCACGAGGATCAATTATACTGGAAATCTGGGCGTTGGAGAAAACGCGATTCCTGGCGAGATCGTCATGGAATGGGATCAAGCTGCTACAGACTATATGACAGGTGAGAAATTTAATGTTCGCGTCACACTTTCGAATATTAAGATCTTCTCCCCGGTTGCACATGAGGGTGCAAATGTTGCGGTATTAGCAAACTATACGAAGTGCTTGCATATGCAGTCGTATGTAACTGAATTCAACGAAGATATCATGAAGAATATCGTTGGTGTTCAAGCGAATATCAAGTTTGAGATCTTCAACGAAAACGGTTCACCTGCTGATGGCTTTACTCAGGTCTATATTACTGACTTGGATACTGGTAATAGTGCTAGGAATTATTATGATCATATCGCCGACTATGAAGCAGATCATGAGTACGATTTTTCTTCCACATATAACAACTATTTCGGTATTGGTCAGGATTATGCTGAATCTGTTACGCTTACCAGTGGAGTTGCTTCTGAGATCTATGTCTATCCAGACGATGATGAACGTAGGTTAGATTTTGATGGAAATAATGCCAAATATGCAGCAAAGCCTAACACTCCGAACTGGGATAATGATCCTAGAGTTTCATTAGAATTCTTAGCTTCGTCTGCTTCATTCTCCTATTCCTGGAGCGGTTCGGATTGCGGCACAGCGATAAATACCGTGAGCCCGTCATTGATCCCTTCTAAAGATGAATTCACAAATACGATCACAAACATCTCTTCCAGATATCGTATAGAATATTACTATCAGAAAGAAGGAGAAGCCGGTGCATACTATGCTGAAACACCGGATTATCCTGCAGATCCCGTAAGTACAGAGATCATGGTCAAACCTGGAACGTTTGTTGAAGCGTCTGCAGAAGATAAGACTCCAAGCGAACTCAGAGGTATGCCGGCTGACGGATCCTATGTTTTGGATGAAGCAGAAGGTGTATGGGACGGAACGACTTCCACGACAGAAAATCCTTTGATCCTCAAGATCTACTTCAAAAAGACATACAGAGTTACTTATCACGATAATGTTGATGATGAAGTTTGGAATGCTAAGGAAAAGCAGAACAATCCTGGCTTGGATTATGGTACAGCTACACCGAAGTTCAATACGGCAAACAGTGAAGCAGATGGTTCCGGAAATCCTGTAAGAGCTGGTTATGATTTCAAGGGCTGGAGCGTAGAACCTGATAGCGAGATACTTGAAAGCATTCCTGAAAAGGTCACAAAAGATGCGGATTATTGGGCTCATTGGGAACCGAGAACAGATACAAAATATAAAGTTGAATATTACTATGAAGTCGACGGTTCTTATCCTAGCACGCCTGATTTCACATCAGAATATAGAGAAGGAACTACGAATTCGACAGTAAGCATCATCGACTCAGATAAGAACCCTGAAAAAGATGATTATGTTCTGAATCCGGGAATGACATCAGAGTGGATGGGTGTTGTCCGTGCAGACGGTTCACTGGTTTTGAAGGTTTATTTCAAACAGAAACCTGCTCCTAAAGAGAGCTCTAAGACTTATATCATTCCAGTTACCGGAGTTGAATAAATCGTCAAGTTTTGGTCAATAATCCAATACTATTAATTCAATAACTTATGAAAACGATCAGAGCGAGAATGTCTCTGATCGTTTCTTTTTAATAAGAGTGATGCGGAGATGTGAAAGATTATTTGGATTTCTTGCTATAATATAGCCACGATAATGGATAACATAAAAGTTTCGGTCATCATGCCTTCTTTGAATGTGCATGAGTATGTCAAAGAATGCGTAGAAAGCGTTATAAATCAGACTCTCAAGGAAATTGAGATCATTTTTATTGATGCAGGATCGACTGATGGAACACTACAGATCCTTGAAGAGTACGCTTCAAAAGATGATAGGATCGTTTTATTGAAATCGGATATTGGTTCATACGGTCATCAAGCTAACACGGGCATAAAACAAGCCAGAGGAGAGTACATCGGCATTGTGGAGACCGATGATTTTATTGATCCTAAGATGTATGAAGAATTATACATGTTTGCATCTGAATTGAATGCTGATGTTGTTAAGAGTCCATATTACGAGTATTACAACGATAGATTCAATGTTGTATGTTATTATGCAAAGAACTTGAATAAGGTCCTCCCCGATAGGTGTTTTTCGTGTAAAGAATATGGACATCTTTTGGCATATCACGCTTCAGTATGGTCTGGCCTTTATAGAAGAGACTATCTGGTAAATAATAATATTTATTTTATTGAAGCTCCAGGTGCAGGATATGTCGATGTCGGTTTTCGATATGATAGTTGTGTCAATACGGAGAAATGCGCCTGGTATAAAAAACCGTATTATTATTACAGGATCAATAGTGCAAATTCATCGACGAATAATTTCCATCTGTCCGTTATGATCGAGCGTTGGCATGAACTTCATGTAAAAACACAAACTATAAGAATGGAATTCAACAAATACTATGCACCTTATCTTATCTTTGATGAATATCTTAACACGATTGCTTATCTTAAGGTGCTTGATATAGCGAAAGGACCGTTTGAGCAACTGAAAGACAACATCTCATATTTAGATAGAGATATCGTTTTGAACTCTCCTGTAATGAATCAGGTCGAAAAAATGGATGTATTGTCTTTTATGGATGATCCGGAAAAATATGTTAAGAGATATAAGCCGTTCCGGCCTATAACCAGAGCGTTCAGAAAAACAGTATTGTTTTTGTTGCCGAAAGGAAGCAGAAGAAGGATTTTTGCGAAAAAGATCCGTCTTTTACTGATGAAAAAAGAGAATGAAACAGGATAACGGAAAGATGAAGATCGTTTTTATATCGACTGATAACAGCGCTTCTTCCGGTGCGTTCATTTCGATGACAGTCTTGAATGAATACCTGAACAAAGATCATGGGATCGATACAAAGATAATCCTGCCGAAAAAAGGCGCCGGAGTTTCACTTCTTGAAGAAAGAAAGATCCAATATAGGATCATACGCTCTTACGACTGGCTCGTTCCGATTAATATTAAGAATGACTTAAAAACTAAATGCATCTATTTCGCAAAGAGGATGCTGAATATAATATCCGTCGCAAGGATACGCAAGGAACTAAGAAAAGAAAAAGCAGATATCGTACATATCAACACCATTTATGGTTATGTTGGTGCGATCGCTGCAAAAAAAGAAGGTATTCCAATTGTTTGGCATTTCAGAGAGATCATTGAGAAAGGCCATGATAAGACCTTTATGGATAAGACCTTCAGTCAGAAGATCCTTGGATATGCAGATGCTACAGTGACAGTTTCAAAAAGCGTTTTGAATTACTATTATGAAAACGGCATTGAAATGAATCATCCTATAGTCATACATAACGGCATTGATGTCCCGACTTTTTATAATCATGATAAAAAGATTTTTGAAGGGAAAATGACCTCTATATTATTTATTGGCGATTTTTCACATAACAAAGGTGCTTTTGATCTACTTAAGGCATTGGAACTTTTGAGTGATGAGTTGATAAGCCAGATCGAAGTAACTTTCGTTGGAAGAAGTAATGACGAGTT
This sequence comes from uncultured Erysipelotrichaceae bacterium, assembly GCA_902795875.1. Taxonomy (GTDB): domain Bacteria; phylum Bacillota_I; class Bacilli_A; order Erysipelotrichales; family Erysipelotrichaceae; genus Colivicinus. The sequence goes on along the minus strand of CADBND010000201.1, from coordinate 5,874 downwards.
CGATGAACTGATAAGAAGAAGCCCTGTAAGAAAAATCATTAGTATTATTGGTTATCAGAAAAATGTAGAGGATTATTATAGGAAAAGCGACATTGTGATCACTGGTGCCAAATATGAAGCATTTGGTCGCGTGACATCAGAAGCGATGCTTTCGGGATGCCTTGTTATCACAACGGATGACTCCGGTAGTGGAGAACTTGTAAAGGATAAGGAAACGGGTTATTCCTATCGCTATGGAGACGTTGATGTGCTGGTGGGTAAAATAGAATACGCGATAAATCACAAAGAGGAATCGCAAAAAATTGCAAAACAAGGCCAACGATTCATAAAAGAGAACATGAGCGCAAAGCAGAATGCCGATAATATTGTCGAATTGTATCGAACATTGATCAGATGATATTATTTTTAAGGACTTTGTACTTACGGAAGGAAATGTTAATGGGTATCAAAAAGTATTTGAAAAAGATGCAGAAAAAACTATATTTGGGCTCTAATGTAGGTGCTTTTTATGAATGCTTTGCTGATGACCATCCGGGTTTTGCTGCAGAAAATACTTTGGAAGCGACGAAATATCTGATGAGATTAAATTCTGCCGAGAGGAAGAATCAACCGTTGAAAAGCGTTCCTCTGCCGGAGAAAGCGGAGAGATATAGCGTTTTAAGAAAAGAGAAAGACAGTGTTCATTACTATCTTGATGCAGATGTGAACAGAGAAGATCAAGATGAGCTTGTGAAATATCTTTCTGCTTATGATGTCATCTCTTTTGATATTTTTGATACAGCTGTATTTCGAAAAGTTGAATTTCCAAATGACATCTTTTCCATTATGGCAAAAGAAATTGGTTTCAATGACTTTCTGTCTGTAAGAAAAAAGGCTGAAGAAATTTCCCGAAGAGAAAAGGAATTGAAAGAAGGAAGCAGAGAAGTCAATTTGCATGAGATCTATAAGGTTTTGAAGCGAGATTATAATATTGACTTATCTTGGGAGAAACGCGAGATCGAATTGGAGATCAAGAATACATTTGCTAACTCTTATATACTTGAGGTTTATAAGAATCTTCAGGAAATAGGTAAGAAGATCGTTTTTGTTTCCGATATGTATCTGTCGTTAAAGACGATCAAAGAAATTTTGAAGAGATGCGGATATGAAAGATATGATGACCTGTTTTTGTCAAATGACTATGGAGTTTCAAAAGGCTCGGGATCATTGCAGAAGGCAGTTAAAGAGAAGTATGATTCAAAAAAGATCATTCATATCGGTGATAATTATCGAAATGATATCGTAAAAACGAAAGAAGCTGGGATTAGTGCTTATTATTATCCGACGGCGAATCTTTCTTTCAGGGAAGATCATATCAGCGGTATAAGCGGAAGTTTGTACAGATCGATCATTTCAACTTCGTTGAATAGCGGGAATTGGAATAAAGAACTTCATTATGAACATGGTTTCCGAGTTGGAGGCATTTTAGCTGCAGGATTCTGTCAGTATATCGATGAGATCGCTGACAAATATAATGTTGAGAAGATCCTTTTCTGTGCAAGGGACTGTTCTGTCATTCATAAGGTCTATGACCGTTTTTACGGAAGACATGAGAGCGAGTATATCCAGATCTCGCGGTATGCGATCATGAATGCGGCTTCAGAGAGATATTTATATGATCTGTATAGTCGCTTCGTTTACAGAGATATTCGGCAAAACTATAATAATAAGACACTTTCTGATATCTTCGATGAGATGGGCTATGGATATCTGAATGAGTATCTTGAGGACTCTTATATCGATAAGTATGTATATCCGTCTGCGATCGGTCTTCCAAAGATACAAGAATTCTTCTTATCTCACAGGGATGTGATCATTAAGAAAAACAAGGACAGAAAAAAAGCTGCTGTCAGGTACTTTAAAGAAGTGCTTGGTGATCGAAAGAATGTGATGATCGTAGATATCGGATGGAGTGGAACATGCATCACTGCGCTGAAATATCTGATAAATGAGAACATTTCAAATGATTGCGATGTGCATGGTGTTTTGATGTGTTCCAGCAAAGGCACTGCTCTTTCACAAAGTGTTTCTCAAGGAGAGATCGATACCTATATCAACTCGCCGATATTGAATAATGATATTACTGACTATCTTATGGATGGAAATATCAATCCGAGTGAAAAAGAGATCAGGCATATGGCTTTGGAGTATTTGTTTACTTCATCTGAAGACTCTCTTGTTTCCTATAAGGAAGAAAATGGAAAGATGGTATTTGAGCGAACAGAAGGTGTTTTGCAAAATCTTGATGAGATCAAAAAGATGCAGGAAGGCATCCTTGATTTCAATGAGATCTATCATACAAACGCTAACGGCTTGAACGAAAAGATCTCTCCATATACAGCTATCAGTCCTTTGTTAGAGTCTATTCGTCACAAGGAATATATTTACAGTGTCTATAAGAATTTTTCATATGACGCATTGACGATCCCAAACTCTAAAAACAGACGCAATGAACCGTTTTCGAGATTTTTCCCTGATCAGTTGAGTAAGGAAAACACATCCGTAAAGGAAAACACGAATGGGAAGAATATATTGTTTATTTCTCCGGAAATGATCTATGCAGGTGCTCCGAGAAGCTTATTGAGGATGTGCAAGGTCGCAAAATCTTTTAATTATAATGTTACGGTATGGAGTGCAAAGTACGGACCTTTTATTGCGGAATACAATAAATATGGAATACCGGTGGAGATCGTTCCGGAAAACGAATTAATAAATAATAAAAATATACAGGAAAGGATCAAAGACTTCGATCTTGCGATATGTAATACGATCGTGACAGATATGTATGAGAAAGTCTGTTCGAAGTATATTCCGACTGTTTGGTATATCAGAGAGGCAAATAATATACCTTCTTTCTGCTACAACAATCCGGAAAGGCTGATGGAGATCGAAACCAGTAAGAATATCTACTGTGTCAGCGACTATGCAGCTGTAGAGATCGGAAAGTTTACAAAGCAGAAGATACATGTGATCCACAATTGTGTTGAAGATGAATCAGATCTGGCTTTAGATCATGTTCCGGGAACATCAGAAACCGTTAAGTTTGCGCAATTTGGAACTTTTGAATATAGAAAGGGTTTTGATATTATTATCGCTGCTTATAAATCTCTCCCGGAAGAGTATAAAAAGAAGATCGAACTGTATTTTGCCGGAGGCTATATCAGAAGTGGTCTAGCGTATTGTGAATATATTTTCTCTGAAATGGAAGATGAAAAGAACATCCATGATCTGGGATTGATCTCTGATACAAAAAAGCGTATTGAGATCTTGTCGGAAATGGATGCAGTGATCGTTGCTTCAAGAGACGAATCCTGTTCTTTGGTTGCACTAGAAGGAGCGATGCTTTCAAAGCCTTTGATCGTGACGGAAAATGTCGGAGCAAAATATATCGTTCATGAAGATAATGGAATGATCGTTGCTTCGGATGATGTTGAACAGATGGCCGAAGCAATGAAATATATAGTCGACAATCGTAACAAACTTTCTGAAATGGGTAAACGATCCAGAGAATACTATGAAAAACAGGCTAGTATGGATCTTTATAAGAAAGATATGGCTGTACTCTTTTCTCTTTCCGAAACAAGAAACAATATAAATAACAAGAAAAACTATGCATATGCACGTCTGGTCAACGGTTCTTTTGTTTTGATGCTTCGCAAATTGTATAAAAACAGAGAAGATCTGATCCTATATCCACGAGAGGAAAGGGTGATCGTCTCTTTGACTTCTTATCCGGGAAGGATCGGTATTGTTTCAAATTGTATTGATTCTATATTGAAACAGAAAACAAAGCCGGAGAAGGTCTTATTATGGCTGTCGGAAAAGCAGTTTCCTAATAAGGAAGAAGATCTTCCGGAAGATCTGAAAAAGATGCAGGCTCGTAATAAGAGATTTGAGATCAAATGGGCTAAAGAAGATCTTGGACCGCATAAGAAGTATTTCTATACGGTAAAAGAGTATCCGGATCATCCGGTCATTATCATTGATGACGATGCTATATACGATGAAACGATGGTCTTTAAACTTATGAAAAGCTTTAAAAAGTATCCACATAGCATTTCATGTATGAGGGCAAATCTTATCACGTTCAACAAAAACAAGACAGTCAAACCATATTCGCTTTGGGTGAAGGACTTCAACATGATCTTGGATACACCGTGTTGGAATCTGCTTCCGGTCGGTGTCGGGGGAACATTGCTTCCGCCGGGTTGCCTACCAAAAGAAGCTTTCGATATCGAAGCGATCAAAGAGAACTGTTTATATTGTGATGATCTTTGGTTAAAAGCGATGACTACATATGCCGGATATGATGTAGTTATTCCGGGCGAACGTAGTTTTTATCAGCTGATCGAAAACAGTCAGGATACAGCGTTGTGGAAGCTGAATGATGATTTAGGAAATAATGATAAGTCTTTCAAAAAAATATGTGATTATTGCGAAGAAGTATTTGATGAACCGCTCTTTACAGAAAAGATCCGCAAAGACAGGAATAAGTGAACAAAGACCTATCTTTTCTGTTTGATATGCATATCTTGAACTTCAGATTCTGCACTGTGATTAGATGATAGAATATAATCATCAAGCGAGTTTGTTAGTAAGAATACTGCTTTATTGTTTTTGGAGCCGGGATGCAAAAATTATTCAATGATTTAAAAAAGAACCGTTTTTTGTTTGAGGAATTGGTTAAAAGAGATTTTAAAGTCAAATATAAGCGAACAGTATTTGGGATGGCATGGAGTATTTTGTCACCTTTATTGAATCTGCTTGTATTGGTTTTGGTTTTTACGAAGTTGTTGGGCAGAGACACGCCGCATTATACGATCTATATATTCTGTGGAACGCTGGTCATGTCATTTTTCAGAGAATCGACAAGAGGCGGAATGAATTCTTTGATGGACAACGGAGCTATCATCAGCAAGATCAATATACCTAAGTATATGTTCTTATTGAGTAACAATGTTTCGAGTCTGATCAATTTTATGCTTACTCTAAGTGTATTTTTTGTTCTGTCGTTTATAGATGGGATCAGCTTTGGCTGGCATTTTTTCATGCTGATCAATGCCATTGTTTGCTTGACAGTATTCAATATCGGTGTAGGCCTGATTTTAAGTGCATGTTTCGTGTTTTTCAGAGACACTGGTTATTTATATGATGTTTTATTGACGCTGATCAATTATTTGAGTGCAGTTTTTTACCGCATCGATTCGTTTTCTTTGACTGTTCAAAGGCTGTTCTTATGTAACCCTTTATACTGTTATATCCATTACTTCAGAGTGATCGTTCTGGATGGAAATGTCCCTTCATTGCAGTTTCATCTTTTATGTCTGTTTTATGCAGTATTCTTTTTGATGATCGGTTTCTGGTTCTATAAAAAATTCAATCATCAGTTCATTTATTATATGTGATCTATTATGGATAAAGCGATCGTATGTAAAGATGTATCAATAAGATACATTATCGGTGATTTTAAAGATATCGGATTCAAAGAATTCGTTATGAAAAAGATCACTGGTAATTATAAAGTGGATGAATTCTGGGCAGACAAGAATATTAGTTTTGAATTGAATAAAGGAGATATGCTGGGGATCATCGGTTCAAATGGAGCGGGTAAATCGACGCTCTTGAAAGTTATTTCCGGTGTCATGATCCCGACAAAAGGTGAGATCTATACCCAAGGCAGTATTGCTGCACTGTTGGAATTGACTGCCGGATTTGACGGTGAACTGACGGTCAAGGAGAATACTTTTCTGCGTGGAGCAATGTTGGGATATACAAGAAGTTTTATGGAAAGCATGTATGAATCGATCATCGATTTTGCTGAATTGGATAAGTTTC
>CADBND010000200.1 GCA_902795875.1 uncultured Erysipelotrichaceae bacterium | reverse complement strand
GGTTACATGTGTCTGGCGGTCGGTGATATGGCCGAATATATCGTCGAGACTCATAAAGATGCCTACTACATCACCTACGATGAAGTCATGGAGATCCTGAAACGCTCCGAAGAAAAAGGCTACGTCCATCAGATCACCAACCTCGACGGCGAAGACAAGATCGTCGGCATATGCAACTGCTCGCCGGGTACCTGCAATGCCTTAAGGACATCGCAGCTGTTCAACACGCCGAACATGTCCGCATCCGCCTACCGTGCCCATGTCGACAAATCCAAATGTGTCGCCTGCGGCAAATGTGTCGAAGTCTGCCCGGTCGGTGCGGCAAAACTCGGTCAGAAGCTCTGTCTGAAAGACGGATCTTCTATCACCTATCCCAAGACCGAACTTCCTGATGCGCAAAGATGGGGTCAGGACAAATGGAACAAGAATTACCGCGAAGACGCCAAGATCAACGTCTACGACACCGGTACCGCTCCATGCAAGACGGCATGTCCGGTACACCTTTCCGTACAGGGATATATCAATATGGTCAAAGACGGCAGATACATGGATGCCCTCAAGCTGATCAAACAGGACAACCCGTTCCCGGCTGTCTGCGGTGCCGTATGTAACAAGCGCTGTGAAGACAGATGTACCAGAGGCACGATCGACCAGCCTGTTGCCATCGATGAGATCAAGAAGTTCATCGCTGCCCAGGAACTCAAGGAAGAGAACCGCTATATCCCGAACTGCTACAACGATGTAGGCGAACAGTGGGATGACTATAAAGTCGCCATCATCGGAGCCGGTCCGGCCGGACTCTCCGCTGCCTTCTTCTTAAGGAAACAGGGATATCCGGTAACGATATTCGAAAAAGAAGAAAAACCGGGCGGCATGCTCAGATACGGTATCCCGAATTTCCGTCTGGAAAAGAGCATCATCGACGCTGAGATCGACGTCATCAGACAGATGGGTGCTGAAATAAAGACCGGCATCGAAGTCGGAAAAGACATCACCATCGCCGACTTAAGGAAACAGGGCTACAAAGCGATCTATATCGCCATCGGCTTACAGGCAGGCAGAAAAGCCAACATCCCCAACGAGGAATACGCCATGACCGGTGTCGACTTCTTAAGAAAAGCCAACAAGGAAATGGGCAAACTGCTTGACGGTAAGACGGTCGTCATCGGTGGCGGAAATGTCGCGATCGATGTTGCCCGTACAGCTTTACGTGCCGGTGCTTCCGAAGTGGAAATGTACTGTCTGGAAGGACCGGACGAGATGCCAGCCGCAAAAGACGAGATCAAAGAAGCCACGGAAGAAGGCGTCACCATCAAAAACTGCTGGGGTCCCAAAGAGATCCTGGTGGAAGACGGCAAGATCAAGGCCATCGTCATGAAACAATGTGTCCAGGTCTACAACAAGGAAGGCCGTTTCGATCCGATCTACGATGAGAACGAAACCAAGACTGTACCTTGTGATCACGTACTGCTTTCGATCGGCCAGGCTGCCGTATGGGGCGACCTGATCAAAGACACCAAGATAGAGACCCGCAACGGCAACACCGTCATCGCCGATCCTACGACCTGCCAGACAGGTGAAGAAGACATCTTCGCCGGCGGTGATATCTTCGGCGGAGCCCGCTTTGCGATCGACGCCATCGCCGATGGCAGAGAAGGTTTCGTATCCATCAACCGCTTTGTCCATTACGGACAGTCCCTGACGATAGGCAGAGACCTGCGTCAGTTCAAGGAACTCGACCGGGATGACATCTCCATCGAATCCTATGACAACGCAAAACGTCAGGTACCGGGAATGAAGCCCGGTGATGCGGCGCACAGCTACGAAGATCTGCGTCTCGCACTCAGTGAGGAACAGGTCAAGGCTGAAGCATCCCGCTGTCTGGAATGCGGTGCCACCTACGTCGACACCAACCGCTGTATCGGCTGCGGTCTGTGTACGACGCGCTGTGAATTCGATGCGATCAAGCTGTCCAGAGACATGCCAGCCGCTTCGAAGATGTACACGGCAGAAAACGGAAAGCTCAAAGCGATCCTGCCCTACGCCGCTAAACGAGGGATCAAGATCCTTCTCAAAGGAAACAAGTAATATCCAAAAAAGAGACTTGCGATCATTCGCAAGTCTCTTTCTTTTCTTCTTTTCTCTCTTCAGCCTCGATCTCTTTTATGATGCATTCATTGCCTGTAACAAGATAAGTATGTTCACTGTGACAATAGGGACAGATACGTCCGTACCTCACTGTCTCGTATTCCTGCTTGCAATCTTCACAAAACGTCACCGCCTTGATCTCTTCCAGTTTCAGCTCTGCCTCTTCGATCAAAGGATCCTTTCTTTTGAAATAGTTCCAGCAATCGATAAAGTAATCGGTGACGATACCGGAGACCTCGCCCACCTGAAGCGTGACCGAACCGATCTTTTCAAGATGGTTCTCTTCAGCCAGTTCATCGAGTGTCTTTGCGACATGCGTGACGATACTCAGTTCATGCATGCGGAGCCTTCCATAAAGCAATCTGTTCTCTCAGCCAGTCTTCCCATTCCTTCATTCCCTCGCCCTTCTTGGCACTTACAGGAATGATCCGAATATCCGGATTGAGGAAACGGACTCTTTCCTGCATTTTTTTCATATCAAAATTGAAATAAGGAAGCACATCGATCTTTGTCACAAGTAAGACATCGCTGTTTTGAAACATCAGCGGATATTTCAAAGGCTTGTCGTCTCCCTCCGGGACCGACAGGATCATAACGTTTTTGCTGGCACCGGTATCATATTCTGCCGGACAGATCAGATTCCCGATATTCTCCAGAAAAACCAGATCCATCCCCTCAAGTCCCATCTCTTCAAGGCCTGTACGGGTCATGCCTGCATCCATATGACACATGCCATCGGTATGAACCTGGATCGAACGGGCACCGCCCTCTTCGATCTTCAACGCATCGACATCCGCCTCGATATCGGCTTCTAAAACAGCGATCTTATATTCTTCTCTCAGATCTTCTATCGTCTTCAGCAATAACGTCGTCTTGCCTGAACCGGCAGCCGACATCAGATTGACAAAAAAGACACCCTTTTCCTTCAATTCATCCCGCAAGACCTGCGCATCCCTGTCGTTGGATGCTGTCACGGACTTATGCAACTCGATCACTTTCATGATTTACGAAACTCCTCGATCTTTTCGATCAGACGATCGGCAAATTCGCCGACCCCTTCCTTATCCGTATTGGAAAGATAGAATACCGGTGCATCCGGATTTCTCGTCCGCAGATTCTTCTCAAAACGCTTCGAGTCAAAATCGAATACTTCGCATACATCCTTCTTCGACACGACCACCATATCCACCGTCTGAAACATCAGCGGATACTTCAAAGGCTTGTCATCCCCCTCCGGAACCGACAGGATCATCACCTTCAGATGAGCTCCGGTATCGAATTCCGCCGGACAGACAAGATTGCCGATATTCTCCATGATGACCACATCGACGTCTTCAAGGCCAAGGTATTCTAAACCTCTCGCCGTCATATCCGCATCCATGTGACACAGACCGCCTGAATGAAGCTGCACGGTCTTGACACCGAGATCCTGTATCGTCTTTGCATCCACATCGGAATCCACATCCGCCTCCATGACCGCAACCGAATATCTCTTTTTGAGATAAGGAATGATATTGACAAGCAGTGAAGTCTTCCCGCAACCGGGCGAACCCATCAGATTCATAAAGAAGACTTTCTTCTCATTCAGATCCTCTCTGGTCTTTCTCGCAACGGCATCATTATCGGCTATGACTCTTTCCTTGGTTTCCAGTATTCTGATCATACATGTACCTCTTTTTATCATTATAATATCGAATCCTTCTCAATGTCTCAGCAAGACATCCCCATCTTGGAGCATAAGCTAACATTTTCTAAAAAACAGGTGCTATACTGAACTTAAGAGGAAACACCACGATGAAAGGCATCATTATTGCGAGCCACGGCCCGATGGCCCAGGGCATCGTCGACACATCAAAATTCTTTTTTGGTGAACAGGATCAGTTTCAGGCATGCTGTCTGGATCCGGACGACACCCCCGCAAGTTATCTGGAAAAGATCAAAGAAGCGATCAGTCACGTCGACAAAGGCGAAGGCGTGATCATTTTCTGTGACCTCAGATTCGGTATCCCCTGTGACTGCCTGTGCCGCATCATGAGTGAAGAAAAACCCCCAAACGACATCCATGTCCTGACCGGCGTCGATCTGGCGATGGTCTTACAGGCTTTGAACCTTCGCAGCTATACCGATATCGATCCCGAAGAACTGGTACAGATCGGCAATGAAAGCATCGCCGATCTCAATAAACTGATCCATGTATAAGAAAAGAAGAAGGCAACTTCTTCTTTTTTAACGCAATCCGATCTCCTTTGACCATCTGGAAGTATGGAAGTAGATCGTAGCCAGCAGACCCGCCAGCGTATAACCGAAAGCCGTACCCAGATACAGGATATGGACATCATAATACAGCTGCAATCCGAAATGGACGAAAGCATACTTGCATATGACCTGGGCAAAGATGGCGATCAGCATCGGAAAACACACATTTCCTGCACCGCGGCAGGCGGCATTGTAGATATGCGACAGATTGATGAAAAACATTCCGAATATCGACCAGCGTATCATCGAAGTCCCATAGAAGATGACCGCAGGATCCTGATTGAAACGGGAGACAAGGAACGGTGCGAACGTCGTGATCAATGCGATCATGAATAAGGTACCGATACTGGAAAGCTGAACACATTTCTTCACAGCCAGGCTTGCCCTGTCTTTTTTTCCGGCACCGAAGTTCTGTGCCACCAGTGACATCGTCGCCGCCGAAGTGGCATGTGATACCATCTGACCCCAGCCGTTGATCTTCTCCGCTACGCCAATCCCGGCAATGACCTCATTGGGGAATCGGTTGACATGAGACTGTACCATCATCGAAGAAAACGCGATCAGCATGTTCTGTATCCCTGCCGGGATCCCCAGACGGCAGATATCAGAGACCACACTGAAAGAGAAATCAATGTTGCGGATATCGAAATCGATGCCGTCATAATTCAATACCAGACGAAGTGTCAGCACATCCATCAGAAACTGTGAAATGATCGTCGCCAGAGAAGTGCCCACAACATTCAGACCGAGGACCCGCACAAAGACAAGTCCCAGACCGAGGTTGACTAAAGAAGTGATGATAGAGAAATACAGCTGATGTTTCGTATCGCCGAAACTCCGGAGTATGAAGAAAGACATCTGCGATACCAGTACCGCCGAACAGCCCAGCATATAGACCCGCATATAGGCAAATGCATCCGCATAGATATCCGGACCGATGTTGCAAAGCCTTATCAACAGAGGCAAAGCCAGTTCCGCCAGAATGGTGATCACGATCCCGCCGACCAGCGCAAAGACCAGCGAAGAATCCAAAGCCCTCTTCAGATTCTTTCTGTCATTGGCACCGATATAGGCACCCATCAGGATTCCTGCACCCATACCCAGTCCGTAAAAGGCATAATTGAAGATATTGCACATCCAGGTACAGGCACTCACCGCACTTAACGCCGTCAAAGACACGTAGTTGCCTACGATCATCGAATTGGTAACATTGTATAATTCCGAAAAGATGGACGAAACGAAAACCGGCCAGCTGAATTCCAGGATCAGCCTGGTGATATTTCCTTCCGTCAATGTCATCGTTTTCGTCTTGGCCATTACAGATTCCTTATCCTGTAGAAGTATTTGTCGACGAGCTTGTCGTTGTGATCGGCACATTCGTCATTCATAAATGCCATATGTCCATTATAGTATACATCAGGCTTGAAACCTCTCTGTACAAGCAATTCCACCATCTGGGTCAGGATCGCATTCTGCAGGTAGACATTGGGGATCGTCGAAGCCGAACCCACTTTCATGTCAAAGCCCTCGATGTCGACCGCCGCATCACCGATCGGGCAGCAATTGTCTAATACCACATCCGCCACATCCTTGAGTTTGACACCGTCTTTATGTTTGCAGGTAAGATAATCGGAATACTCCACCGCCGTGATCGCAATGACCGGTATCCCCTTTTCCTTCGCCCGCAATGCCGCATCGACAGGCGCGATATTGTTGCCGCTGTTGGATATGATGATCATGCAGTCATTCGGTGTGATGCGATGATAATCCACGATCAGCTTGCCGATCCCATAGGTATTCTCGACATAATAGGACTTGGTGATCTCCTGGTTGCCGGTCGCACTCGGCTCAAGCAGTGCACAGTAATTGGCCGGTGTCGCTGCCCGCCAGAACGCATCATCGATCACCAGATGAGAATGACCCGTACCGAAACCGTAGATGATCCCATCATTCATCGTCGTATTAGCCAGGATCTGTGCAGCCTCCATGATCGCATCTCCCTGACTGTTTTTTACCTTATCAACGATCTTTGTGACCGTATCGAAATAATTTTCCCAGGCCTTCATACCCTGAACCTCTTTCTTGTCCTTTCAACTATATCTTAAGAATCTAAAGCCTTATCAACGTACTTCCTCCAGTCGTAAACGATGGCGTTGCATTCATCCTTTTTATACATCAGGTCGTAATAGGCTTCCTGACAGTCTTTCGGATCGATGATCTTCGTGATCAGCTTTCTGATATCGATATCCTTCTTCCGCATCAGATCCATGATCACCGAAAGGTTCCTTTCCATGCAGTCAACAGAACCGTCCGTCTCATAGACCGGTATCGTCTTATTGAAAGCACCGATGACCCTGATGTTTTTCATATGCATCTTCGAGAACACCGGCATCAGATCAGCCTCATAAGACTGTCTTGGTGAACCCAGTAAGATCACCTGGCCATATCTTCCCGCATGATCCATACATTCAGCGATGACTTTCGAAGAACCCGTCGCATCCACGCAGATATCCAGACCCTTTCCATCGCTCAATTCTCTGACCTTGTTTCCATAATCTTCAAAGCAGGTATATTCAAGTCCCATCGCTTCCGCCAAAGCACATCTTTCTTTTACCAGATCGAAACCGATCACCTTGCAGCCGAGTTTCTTATACATCAATGCCATCAGGATCCCGATGTTTCCCAGACCGAATACACCGACCGTATAGCCCAGCTTCACTTCGCTCAGATTCACTCCCTGCAAAGCCACCAGACAAAGATTGATCGCTGTCGCCTCCACGGGATCGATGTCTTCATCGATCTTCATGATCAGCGGACCCTGTACATCCTTTCCGCTGCTCCATCTCACAAGAGAAGCGTGCGGTGCATTGAAAAAGACCCGGTCACCGACTTCTGGCTTGATATCCTTTCCTTTGGAAACGATCCTGCCTACCCCGCAATAACCAGGTCTCACCGGATAGGAAAAGCCCTTCTTCAAGCCGTACGCACGTGAAAGCTCCGTACCCGCCGAGATCATGGAATACTCCATCTGTATGATCGCTTCATCATCCTTAAGATCTTCGAAAGCGATCTCTTCTTCCTTCAGTTCAGATTTCCCTACACCGGTCAGTTCCACATAAAAGCTTTTCATCCTTCACTCCTCTATGAATCCGAAATGCAGCAGGGCTTTATAGACTCCCTCATCGACGATATCCTCTGTCACATAGTCTGCCGCCACACGGCATTCCACAGTACCGTTTCCCATAGCGATACCCAAAGCCGCCATCTCCAGCATCCTTATATCGTTGCCACTGTCCCCGAAGGCACAGATCTTTTCCTTATCGATCCCGAAATGCTTCGCCACATCCCACATGGCACTGCCCTTGTTTCTGCCGGAAGGAGCGATCTCTCCCGCAATATTGAGACGCGCATTTTCTTCATGCGAAGCCAGAGCGATGATCTTTTCCCGCAGATCCCCTGTCGCATAATACAGGAAATGCAAGACCTCTTCACCCTCATAAGCTTTTTCAGCCGGAATGACATCGTAAAGGCGCTTGAAGATCTGCGCATGCTCATCGATGCGGTTCAGATAACCCAGACCGTCATCCGTACAATAGCGGTAAGTCACATCATTCTCATCAAAGAAAGCGATCAGCTTCTTCGCATCTTCCAAAGGGATATAGGAAACTTCCGTCTTTCTACCCATCTGCACATAGGCACCGTTGAGAAGAATGACCGCATCCATCATCTCCAGCAATCTCTTCGGAACGTTTTTCATCTCCTCAAGGGAACGCGAAGAATTCAAGACCAGTTTCTTTCCCTTTTCCCTGAGTTTGCCCAAAGCCTCATACGTCTTCTCGTGGATCCCGCCGCATTTGTGATCATACAGTGTGGAATCGTTGTCGAATACGAACATATCCATATCGTATTCATCCTCTTCGATCAGACCTAATTCCACAAACGCATCATAAAGCCCACCATCCTCAATGGACTTCTTGCATATATAATCCGCTGCCGCCTTGGTCCTTTCCTTGGCATCGGAGACTGCGATCCCGATCCCCGCCATTTCCAGCATCACATCGTCGTTTGCGCCATCTCCCGCCGCTACCACTTCATCCGTGGTAAAAGAAAAGACCTGACAGAACTTCAGTAATCCGAAACTCTTGTCGACC
>CADBND010000199.1 GCA_902795875.1 uncultured Erysipelotrichaceae bacterium | reverse complement strand
CTGGAGTCAGAAGAGATCGGTGTCTCGGAAACGGCGACGATCATTGCGGATATCGCATCCATACTTGGACTGGATACGGTGGCTTCCGTTGCGGGTCTGGTGGATGATGTGGATTCGATCAAGGCGGCTTTGGATAAGGATGCCGGTGCCAATGAGAGAAAACACGGGGTGTCCGGTGTCAAGGATATCGTGGAGGTCGTTTCCGATCTGAAAGATAAGGGATAGAAGAAAAAGCCGGTCAGTTCCATATGAAGTTGACCGGCTTATATAATGGTTTTTACTGATTGATCTCAACGAAATCACATTGTCTGATCAGGAATTCTTTCAGGGAATTGAAGTAGGAATTGCCGTCGGAGGTGTCGATGCGGCCGTTGAACAGCGTTACCGGTAAGAAGATCATTTCCTTGCGTTCGTTCCTGCTGAGGTCACCGATACAGAACAAGACTTTCAAAGGGATCTTGCCGGGGTCAGCGAAGGATCCGATGTATTCCTTTATCTTGGCGACTTTTTCGGTCTTTACGATGTCGAGGACTTTCGATCCGATCAGTACACGGAAGCTGAAGGTGATATCCGATGAGGATGCCGGTGTGCCGTTTTTATCGAAACATTTTAAGAAGCGCTGAAGCAACAGTTCGATCTCGTTGAAGTCGACTTTCCAGAAATTGGATCGGCGGTTGATCAGTTCCAGCAGTTCCACATATTCGTACCAGGCTTCTTTGTTTCGTAACTGGGTGATTTTGTGTAAGTCCCAGTTTTGAAGATAGAGTTCACTGCCGATGTCTGTGATCTCGTCGAGGATCTCGCAGTTGGCGAAAAATTCGGAGAAGGCGTATTGCAGCTCTTCGATGCTGACTTCCTTTTCTCCTGCCTGCAGATACAGGGAATGGAGAAAGAAGTTTTCCGGCCGGATGTCATCGGGAAGACTGGCGTCGCATTGAAGGGTGTTGCAGAAGATGGAATTGTAGAAGATATCGATCAGTCTCTTCAGTTCATGATGGAAGGGCTTGTTCGGGTCAAAGAGACATTCGTATACCGGATCAGGTCTTTCGAAGGTTGGATCTTTGACGATGTAGTTGTGATAGAAACTGGAACGGCTGTAGTCGTCGACTTTGTCCTGTGATTGTGTTCCGTTCATATGTGTCTGGCAGAATGCCTGCATGGATATGGTCTTGAGGGTGACCAGAAAGGAATTGAGCTGGTCCTTGTCTAAAGACATAGCTTGCGCAAGCAGGACGTTGTTTTCATGGTCCATGGCCATATTGGAACAGAAGCGCAGAAAGTCCTTGGAGTGCGAGTCGATGGAAGAAGCCCAGTTTTCTCTTATGCAGTAGACGGAGACTTCCTGACAGATCCGGTTCCAGGCATCATAGATCTCATTCTTTTTCGGGTCGTTGCTTCTTTCATGTACGAATGGTGTCATCTGATCGTTGTTGAGGAGGATGACGATGCTTCCGTTAGAAAGAAGGAAGAGAAAGGCTTTCTTGTCTTCGCTGTCGGACAGGATGAGTTTCTGAAAATAGGGTTCATAAAGGATCGTGTTGAGTTTTATGACGATCTGTTTGAACTGGAAGAAGGAGAGCTCGAAATTCCTTTTCTTGAATACCTCGATATATTCTTTTACTTTTTCCGAGGTGAATCCTTCTTTTTCGAAGTCTTTATAGAGATCGGTGCTCTTGTCGTAAAAGACTTCCGGGAGCCATTGTTTGTCCAAGGCAAAGGGATAGATGGTGGAAGGAGCCAGATCGGCGGGGAAGACCTTGTAGTAGATGTTGTTGCCGCGGTTGTCGAAGGCTTTTTCCGGAAGGGAGTTCTGATTGATGAATCCGTTTGCGGTGTTTTCGACAAGCGTGTTTCCACCTTCTTCGACGCCTTTTCTGCGGATCGCTGTCAGCAGTTTTTTCATGGCTTCGATCGTAACTTCGCCATAGGCACTGAGCTGAATGTACTGGTATTGGGAAAGATATTTCCGTATCCTTTCAGTCCCTTCGTGGTCTTTGAACCAGGAGGGGTGAATCTGTCCGATGACGACAAAAAAGAGTCGGAAATTCTCGCTTCCTTCTTTCTCCATCCTGTTTAAGGAATGACCGATCTCTTTGAGTACTTCGTCTCTTCTCAGTGAGGAGGAGGACAGGATGCCGATCACGATGTCGGCTTCATCAAGGGCGGTCTCGATGCTTCCTGCCCACTTGTCTCCCAGAGAGAGAGCCTGGGAGTCGATCCATACGTCACAATCGTGGCGTGCCAGATAGCGGGCGATGCCGTGTGCACATATGGAGTCCTGGTGGGAATAGCTTATGAATACTTTTTCTGCCATGGTTCACCTCATGATATGTTTGATTGGGATTATTGTTATATAGTCTATATAATTATTATAAAGGAAGCTGTACGTATTTACGAGATAATAGAGGCTTTCAGATATTTCGGGAAGGGGGACTTTTCTGTGCTGCTTTATATCACGATCGCAATCATACTTATCCTGGTCGGTATCTTTCATATCCTCACGAATGACGGTGATGTCCGCGACATGTCTCTGACTTTTGGTGTGTACCTGTCACTGGCGATTGCTGCACTGGTTTTCCCGTCTTACTGGCCGGACGATGATCTTCCGATCGCACTGATCGAAAGTATCCGTTCGGGGCTTTCCGGTATTGCGTTGGGCGTGGATGGCGATCTGCCTTATCAGTTAGATATGGAAAGACCGGTGTTTTTGTTGTACAGGGCTTTGCTGTACAGTCTGTATATCATCGGACCTCTGGTCACATCCTTATTCCTTTTCAGTTTGTCTTCGCGTGTGGGGACTTTATTAACTTATCTTCTGAAGAAGAGATATCATATCTTTTCACATGTGGATGAAAACACCCTGCGGATCGCCGAAAGCATTGCGGCAAAAAGGAATGGCGATATGCTGATATTCTGCAATATACCGGATGCGAAGGATGAATTTTTCAGCAGAATCCGGCAGATCGGTGGCAGCAGCGTGAGCTTTGACATCGATGAGGTCCCGTTACGGAAAAAAGGAAAATATGAATTCTATGTGAGCGGCGATGATGACATCGAGGTGATCAAAAATGCCCAGAAACTCTGTGAGGACCTTCTGAAAGATGAGAATTACAGGATCGAGAACACAGTTGTAAGGATCCTTGCAAGCGATCGGCAGAAAGAACTGCTTTTCGATCTGGACAGACAGTATTCCGACAAGGTCTATCTTCGTCATATCGATAAGAATGCCTCTCTTTCCATCGAAGCGCTGGGCAAATGCAGCGATCTTCTGGCGGTGAAAAAAGATCTGAATGTGGCTCTTATTTCCGACAATAACATCGCAGTTTCTTTCCTCAAGGATCTGCTTTGTCTTATGATCAAACCGGATGGGAAAAACACGGTTACTTTGATCGGACCGAACGCTTCCGATCTTTATGATACGTTGCTCAGGGAAGCTCCGGAGGCAGATCACTACGATATCCATGTGAAAGAACAGGCTTACGGAAAGGAATGTGAGGCGATAGAGGGAATGCCCGATCTGATCTTCGTCCTCTATGATGATGATAAGAAAAACTATGATGCGACGATGCGCATACGCCGTCATCTTTCTTCAAAGGGCGAGTCACTGTCCTGTCCGAAAATAATGTGCTATATAGCCAATGGCGAGCTGCAGAAGATCATCGGAGAGGAAAACGGAGTAGAATTGTTTGGCGATATCTCCAAGTCTTATACTTATGACAGACTGATCGATCCGCCGATGGAGAAGGCTGCAAGAAAGGTCCATCTTTTCTACATACATGGGGATAAGGAAAACGGCGATGAAGAGAAACTTCTTCAGGATACCGGTTTTTATCAGTATCAGAATCAGCGTTCTTCATTTGCGGCGGCGATGGGCTTAAGATTCAAGAAGCGATATATCCTTTCATTCAAAAAAGATGAGAAGATGAGCGACAGGGAATTTATCGATGCGTGGCTTGCGGATGAGAAAAACATGAAGAAGATGATGATCGCCGAACATGAACGCTGGAATGCATATCAGAGGATGAACGGCTGGCGGAAGGCAGATATGAAACAGACCGCTTCGATCATCAAGAAGTATGATGGAAAGCGGGCAAATGATCCGGAACTGAAACTTCATCCGGCCATGGTGGAATACAATAAGCTGAAGGCCGTGGAAGACAAGGTGAATGCACTGATGGAAGAATGCGGAAGCAAAAAGCGTGTCGATTATATACAGGCCGATAAGGACATCGTGGAACATCTTTGCGATATCCTGGATGTGAAATAGAAAAAGGGGATCCGGCAGGATCTTCTTTTACTGTAGATCTGTTTGGGGAAACAGAGGGTCTCGACATATCTTTTCGAATTGAAGATAGTATAAAATATAGACATAAATGGAGGAAGAGATAATGGGAGACTATCTGGGTAAGGACATATTCAAACTCGGTTTCGGTTTGATGCGTCTGCCTAAGAATGAAGACGGTTCGATCGATGTGGAACAGACGAAGAAGATGGCGGATCTGTTTATTGCGGCGGGAGGAAAATATTTCGATACGGCCTATGTCTATGACGAGGGTGAATCGGAAGAGGCATTCCGCAAGGCGGTGGCAGAGAGATATCCACGTGATGCGTATTATGTATGTACCAAACTGAATGCCGGTTATCCGAAGTGCACGGATGAGGAATTTGCGAAACAGGAATTCTATACTTCTTTGGAGAGGACAGGTGCCGGTTATTTCGATTTCTATCTTCTGCATGCCCTGGGTGAGCGCAATGTCGACAAGTATGATGCCTATCATCTCTGGGACTTTGTGAAGGAGCGAAAGGAAGAAGGTCTGATCAGACATTACGGTTTCTCCTTCCATGGTTCGCCGGAACTGCTCGACAGACTTCTCAGTGAGCATCCGGATGTGGATTACATTCAGCTGCAGATCAATTATGCCGACTGGGAAGATGAAAAGATACAGTCGAGAAGATGTTATGAGGTCGCCAGGAAACACAATAAGCCTTTGACGGTCATGGAGCCGATCAAGGGAGGCAAGCTGGCTGATCCGATGCCGGAAGTGAAGAAACTGTTTAAAGACTACGATCCTGACGCTTCCTTTGCGTCTTGGGCGATCCGTTATGTCGCTTCCCTCGATGGCATTATCACTGTTCTTTCCGGTATGTCCAATATCGCTCAGATGGAGGACAATCTGTCTTATATGAAGGAGTTCAAGCCTTTGTCAAAGGATGAACAGGAAGTCATTGCGAAGGCACAGGAGATCCTGAACAATGACCAGACGATCCGT
>CADBND010000198.1 GCA_902795875.1 uncultured Erysipelotrichaceae bacterium | reverse complement strand
TCGCGCTTGTATACCTTCTCCAGATTATAGGTAATACCCTCGTGAGAAATGATCAGATTGATCCCCTTTTCGACCGCCTTATGCATGACCTCCAGTGTGCAGGCACAGGTGACCGCAATGCCTGTGCACTCCGTTTCCGGATCACCGCACAGATAGATATCTCTGGTTTCTTCTTTTTCAATATAGGGCTGATGCCATTCCTTGATCTTGTCGATGACTTCGCAAACTTTCATTTTTTCCTCCCTCTTATCTTTTTTTGATTGAACTTATTTATCCGTTTCCTCTTTGCCTTCTTCAATGAGGGCATGCATCTTCTTTTTTACTTTCAATTCATAATAGAACAGACCGATCAGACCGGCACAAGCCCAGGTCAGGGGGTAGCACCAGTAGATATTCTCTATGACATGATTGGCCTTCAGTGACAGATACAGCCACAGCTGTCTGACGATGACCATGGAGAATATATTGTTGATCAGATCGAATTTCGCTTCGTGGAATCCCTTTATGATCCCGGAAAAGACCTGATTGAGTCCCATGAAAGCGTAGAACGGCATGACGGTACGCAAGAAACCCACGATGACCTCTATGACCTTCTCATCCGGAGTGAATATCCGGGCGAGCTGTGGTGCGAATGCGAGGACGATGAATCCGGGGATGATTGTCAAAGCCATGACCAGCCATACCGAAATCGATACGCCTTTGACGGCTCTGTCGTATTTCTTCGCACCGATATTCTGCGCAATAAATGTCGGGATCGCCAGGCCTACGCCCTTGCAGGCAAGCTGGGCAAACTGGTCGATCTTCTGCCCGGTCGGAAGACCTGCCGTAGCCGCCTTACCGAAACTGTTGATGTAGCGATGCGTGAACATGTTTCCAATCGAAGTGATGCTTGACTGAACAGCTGCCGGAAGACCGAGTGAAAGTACTTCCTTAAGCGTCTTCATATTCACATGCAGATCCTTGAGATCCAGCGCATACCTCTCATCCAGTTCGCACATCCTCTTGAATACCAAAACGACTGAAATGAACTGGGCGATGACGGTAGCGAAACCGACACCGTTCACACCCATTTTAAATACCACGACGAACAGCAGATCGAGAACGATATTTGCAACCGAAGAGATCACAAGCTGATAAAACGGGCTCATTGAATCGCCAACACCCCTGACCGCCGCAGCCGCAACATTATAAACCGCTGTAAACAACACACCGAACATATATATCTTCAGATAGGAAGTTGCCGAATCAAGGATCGTTGCATCCACTTTCATCAAAACAAGGAAAGGTCTTGCGAAAACAACACCAATCAACGCAACCCCAAGACCGGCGATCAAAGTAAATGCGATCGTCGTCTGTATCACTTCGTGTAAGGAATCATAATCTTTGGCTCCGAAGTATCTGGCAAATATGACGCCCGCTCCGGCCGCAAGACCGGTAAAGAAACCGACAAGCGTATTTGAGATATTCGTACTGGCATTGACTGCTGCCAAAGCGTCCGAACTGACGAAATTACCTACAACTATGGAATCGACACTGTGGTACAGTGTCTGAAACAACTGGCCGATAAACAAAGGAATGGCAAATGCCAAAAGGACTTTAACGATGTTTCCTTCCGTAAGATCTATCTGCTTTTTCATTTATAGTCCCCCCTTTTCGCTTTTTCAATCCGATTATAGCGAAAACAAAAAGCCAAAAAGTTTCTTTTTTTTATCTAGATTAAGGAAGATTGTGAAATCGATCAGAATCTGAAAAGTCATTATTCTAACGTAAAAAATGAATTAGAATCCTTTTTCTTTTATCGGATAATAAAGATGGTAAAGAAATTAGATTGCCAAATAGATGAACCCCTTCCTTGAAAAAGCTCAGACACCTCTGAGTTTTTTTAATATCAAAAAGGTCCCGGACTTTCTTACCGGGGCCTTCCTCATAATTTGTATCCTACTTCATATTGCCGATCCACAAGGGTGAATCTATTTCTTTCAGATGATCCTGAAACTCGTTCGTACCGTAAAGCGCATCACGCTGATTGACCAGTTCCACCTTGTTTTCGATGATCCAGTTCTTGAAAGTATCGCTTGTTGCCGCTTCCAGTTCCTTACAACGATGGATGTTGCATGTGGATTCCTGCATGATATGGACATCACAATACCCCGGATGCCAGCCATAGAGATAGATCTCTTCCTTTTCCGTCCAGACAGGCCGCATCATCTTGGAAAGCGGATCATAATCCTTAAACAGTTCCAGACCGAAACCGTGTTCCGGCTGGATGTGCAAAGATATGATGTTGAGATGACGGTATTCTTCGGCAGCCGGATTCAAGGTGTGATCAGGTCTTTCTTTCGCGAAATGATCGTGTACGATCCCGTATTTGTTCAAGACATCCACAAATGCTTTTTCCAGAGGGATATCCGAAGGTCTTGTCGAAGCGATATCCGGATAACGTCCAAGTATACTCTTGCAAAGCTCTGCTTCTGCACAGAATTCCTTATAAGCATCTTCGTATGTAGCTTCCTTCATCAATTCCTGATGGCGATGACGCCACTTGAAACGTCCTTCCTCATCGACAAGAGACTTCACTTCTTCTGCCGGAAGTACGGGACTTTCCCACAAATGACGATGCCAGCCGACAGAAAGCCAGGGCATATCCTTCAATTTTTTCAACGCTTCAACAGTGTCCGGAGAATCGAACATGACATCAGCACTGCTGCCGATACCGGAAGCGAACGCTTCAAAAACTCCAAGGTCATAGATCGGCGTATAACCGACATCATCCACTCTAAATACCAGTCTTTTTCTCATTTTCTATTTCCTGTTCTTATATTTTTCCAGTCCGGATCTTTCCTTTTTGTCCGGTGCAGCCTTCAGAAGAAGGTTGTAGGCACGTACGTAACGCGGACAGGAGACCGTAAATGATCTCTCATCCTTCAGCACGAAGACGATCGATCGGCTGGCGCTGTCAACACTCCAATGATCGAGATCTTCATATTCGAGTTTAAAGGCTTTTTCATTATCCGTCGGATCATAAACGACAAGCGCATCCGTATACAGATCGAGAACCTTTCTGTCTTTCAAAAGAAAGAAACTCAATATACCGAATGCCAGGAAACAGATGCCCACGATGACGGCCACCTTTGTTTTTAAAAGGATCAGTCCGACACCGATCGCTGCGATCAGCGCCATAGCACCAAAGGGTTTGTAGTTCAGCGTTCCGACAAACATTCCGTCACAAAGGATCTGTTTTCTGTCAAAGTAATCGTAATTCTTCATCTATATCATCTCCATGATCTTTGAAATATACTCTACGACTTCCTCCGCCGGAATTCCGGAAGAGATCGTCTCGAACGTCAGGCCATACAGTTCTTTCGGGAACAGGTAACCGGCCTTTCCATTAGTATACCCAAAAACCAGACAGCAGTCCGCCTTGCTGGCGCCTTTTATCATCAGACCGAATTTCGATGCCAGTTCCGCAGGCGTAACGACGATCTCCAGAGAAGAAAGTTTTATGTCATCCGCGAACCAATCCGCCTTCGCTCTTTCAAGAGAAGAAAGCTTTTCGAGTGCCGGAAGCATCGATTTCAATACCTTGATCCGATCAAAGTCAGTCGCCGTCTCCAGTTCCTTTTTGCTTTCTTCGATCGTCTTCATCACATGTTCATGGTCGATCGGCACATCGGCATGATGATGGATGCTTTGAATGCTTTGGAAAGACAGTTCCAGTTTTCTGTCTGTTTCGATTTTTGCGATGTTTTCAGCCATACCTTTCGATATGCGCTCCAGTTCCTTAAAATCATTTCCCTGTCTGACAGGTCTGGTGGAACAATCTCCGGCAGCACCGACGATCATATGGGGATAATAACCCTTGATCTTCTGTAATTCTTTAGCTGTATTCTGCGCAAATTCCCCCGTCAGCAATGCATTATTGGGAGTCAAAGCGGTGGAATGGACCGCCCAGTTGCATATGGCAGTGACCACTTCTTTTCTCTCATTCCGGAATTCCAGAAGGATGACTTCATTGTCTG
>CADBND010000197.1 GCA_902795875.1 uncultured Erysipelotrichaceae bacterium | reverse complement strand
TCGACGACAACATCGATTTCACTTTGGAAGAAGACTATAGAGTAACAAGAAATGGCTAGAAAAAAGAAAGAAGAGATCATAGAGAATTTTCTGAACGAGACCCTCGATGACATCATGTCCGATCGTTTTGGCAGTTATTCGAAATATATCATTCAGGAAAGAGCTCTCCCGGATGCCAGAGACGGCTTGAAACCGGTACAGAGAAGGATCCTTTATTCCATGTATATCGATGGAAATACTTTTGACAAGCCGCATCGTAAATCGGCCAAGACAGTCGGTTCTGTCATGGGAACTTTCCACCCGCATGGCGATTCATCGATCTATGAAGCGATGGTCAGAATGTCACAGGACTGGAAGATCAATGTGCCTTTGATCGATATGCACGGAAACAATGGCTCGATCGATGACGATCCGCCAGCTGCGATGCGTTATACGGAAGCCAGGCTCGCTAAAAATGCGGAACTTCTTTTAGACGATATCGACTGCGATTCCGTCCCGATGACTAACAACTATGACGATACCCATCTTGAGCCGACAGTATTGCCGGCACGTTATCCGGTATTACTGGTAAACGGTTCAACAGGTATCGCTTCGGGATATGCGACAAATATCGCACCCCATAATATCAATGAGATCATTGATGCGACGATCTATCGCTTGCAGAATCCGGATTGTTCATTGGATGAACTGATGGAATTTGTCAAAGGCCCCGATTTTCCTACCGGTGCTATCGTACAGGGCAGACAGCAGATCCGTGAAGTATTTGAGACCGGAAAGGGGAAAGTCGTCGTCCGTTCGAAATGTGAGATCGTGGAAGGGAAGACTTCTTCATCGATCATTATTACCGAGATCCCTTATGAAGTCATCAAGTCTTCACTTGTCAAGAAGATGTCGGATATCTATCTCTCCAAGCAGATCGAAGGGATCGTCGACATTCGTGACGAGACCGGACGCGATGGACTTCGTATCGTGATCGAATGCAAGAAGGATGCGAATTGTGAACAGATCCTCAATTACATGTATAAAAACACGGATCTGCAGATCAACTATTCCTATAACAATGTTGCGATCGTAAACCACAAACCGGTTCTCATGTCTTTGAGTGCCGCTTTGGATGCATTTATCGAACATCGCCGGCAAGTCGTTTTGAACCGTTCGCGTTATCTGCGTGATAAGAAGATGGCCCGGTTGCATATCATAGAAGGCCTGATCAAGGCGATCTCGATCCTCGATGATGTCATTGCCCTGATCCGTAAATCGAAAGATAAGAGAGATGCGAAAAACAAACTGAAGGAAGCCTTCCTGTTTACGGAAGAACAGGCGGAAGCGATTGTATCGCTGCGTCTGTATCGTCTTTCTTCTACCGATATCACGATCCTGAAAGAAGAGAATGCAACACTTGTAAAAGAGATCGCAGAGCTCAATGCGATACTGCAGTCCCGGGAAGTACTCGATCTGGTGCTTGTGAATGAACTCAAGGAAGTCAATGAAAAAGAGGTCAGACCGCGTCGTACCAAGATCGAAGACGAAGTCAGTGAAGTCGTATTTGACAGGATGGCGATGATACCGAATGAACTTTGTTACATCTCCGTATCACGGGATGGCTATATCAAGCGCTTCTCGGAAAGAGCCTTCAATTCCAATCCGAATACGATCCCTTCTTTCAAAGAAGGCGATGCATTATTGGGCATAAAGAGCTGTGATACTCTGGATACGCTCTTATTGTTCTCAAATAAAGGGAACTATGCCTATTTGCCGATCTATAAGATCGAAGAATGCAAATTCAAGGATATTGGTAAACACATCTCTCACTACGTGAAGATGGAAGGCAATGAGAAATTCGTTTCCGCTGTCGTCGTGAAGAATTTTGAAACGTATGCCTTTATCCTTACTGCAACAAAGAATGGCATGATCAAGAAGACTTCGATGCCACGCATGGATGTGGATCGTTCTTCACGTTCTTTGACTTGCATGAAACTCAAGGCAAATGATGAGCTCGTCTATGCCGGAGTCTGCTACGATGGAGATGATCTGATCCTTCTTTCGAAGGATGGTTATTGCAACCATTATTCTTCCGATATCATCTCTGACATCGCTGCCAAAGCACAGGGCGTCATAGGCATGAATGTCAAGAGTGATGAACTTTCCAGCGTGGCAGTGGATCATCATGACGGCAAGGAATTGCTCGTATATTCCGATAAAGGCGGTTTCAAGAGGATCCATATCGAGAACCTGCCTTTGACTTCACGGAATACGAAAGGGTACCGTATCTTCCGTCAGATCAAGTCAAGACCTCACGGCATTTCATCCGCTTTGATGGTCTCCAGCTATAATTCCTTCTACGTATATAACGACGGACAGCTTTCAGAAATGGCTGTTTCCGAGATCCCTTTCATGGATCTGGAGCAATCTTTCTCTTCACCGATCGATACAAAGGAAGGCTTCTTCTTACTGCGCAAAGACATGTGTGATATCGCTGATGTGGAGATCGTCGATCTTCCGGAGGGATACTATAATGATGAGGGAGAACAAGATGCGCAGACCTCCCTGTTTGATTGATATGTCACTATTCAGACCGAAACAAATACTCGACATCTTTACCGATCTTGATATGGAGTATTATCGTAAGATGGGATTTGATACGATATTGCTCGATATCGACAACACGATCGCCATTCCCAATACCGGGGGGTGTGATGAAAGAGCAAAAGCGTTTATCCAAAAGCTCAAAGATCACGGTTTCAAGGTCGTCATCTTT
>CADBND010000196.1 GCA_902795875.1 uncultured Erysipelotrichaceae bacterium | reverse complement strand
TAAGCATTAAGTAACCGGAGGTGAAGATATGGATAAAGATACGCTAATAGGTCTTCTGATCCCGTTTCTGGGGACGTCGCTTGGTGCGGCCTGTGTCTTTTTCATGAAGAATAAGTTGAGTGTTTCGATCGAACGGGCTCTTACGGGTTTTGCGGCCGGTGTGATGGTGGCTGCTTCGGTGTGGTCTTTGATCGTACCGGCGATCGAACAGTGTGAATATATGGGGAGACTTTCCTTTCTGCCTGCTTTCATCGGTTTCTGGATCGGTATCCTTTTTCTGATGTTGCTGGATAACGTGATTCCACATTTGCATCTGCATGCGGACGATCCGGAGGGTCCTTCCAGCAGACTGGCGAGGACGACGATGATGGTTTTGGCCGTCACTTTACATAATATTCCGGAGGGAATGGCAGTCGGTGTGGTCTATGCGGGTCATCTGAACGGTCCCGCTCTGATCTCGGCTTCGGGTGCTTTGGCTCTGGCTTTGGGCATCGCGATACAGAATTTCCCGGAGGGTGCGATCATTTCCATGCCTTTACATGCGGAGGGAAAGAGCCGCTTTTCTTCCTTTATTCTGGGCGTTCTGTCGGGTATCGTAGAGCCGATCGGAGCTTTACTGACAATATTCGCTTCGAGGTTGTTCGTACCTTATATGCCTTATTTTCTGTCTTTTGCGGCAGGTGCCATGTTTTATGTGGTGGTGGAGGAACTGATCCCGGAGATGTCACAGGGGTAACATTCCCATGTGGGCGTCATCCTGTTTTCTTTCGGCTTTACGCTGATGATGGCTCTGGATGTAGCGCTTGCCTGAGGAATGTCTTTCTTATAAAGTGAAATAAAGAGGATCTATATGGGCATTGTTTCCAATATCGTTATCGTCGTATTGGAGATCGTCGGATTATATTTGAGCTATAAAAGCGTAGGCAAGTCGATGATCATCTATTATACGGAGATCTCCAATTTTCTGGCTTTGGTGGCATCTGTGGGCTATCTTTTGAGTGGTGGGAGCTGCAATCTGCTTCGCTATGTCTCCGTATGCATGTTGGTGATGACGTTTCTGATCTCGCTTTTCGTGCTTTCACCGACTGCAGGCGGGTTAAGATCGATCATGTTTACGGGAGAGCGTCTGTATCATCATACGATCATTCCGATCTTGTCTTTTCTTTCCTACCTGTTTTTCGAAAGACATTGCGGTATATGGTATGTTCCGGTGATCCTTTCCATGGCCTATGGCTTTCTGATGATCTATCTGAATCATATCGGGAAGATGGAAGGACCTTACGATTTCTTCCGTATCGATAAGAACGGGAAAAAGGCGACCTTGATCTGGGTCATAGTCCTGATGGTGGTCATTTCTTCGATCTCACTGGGTGTGGATCATCTATCTGACCTTTTCGAATAGAAAACGTCTTTCTATGATGAAAAAGAGATAGCTTGCAAGGATAATGAGTGAAAGATAGAGGATGATCTCGGTGAAAATGCCGTATTTTATTGCGATATCGTGAAATACCGGCTGTGTCGTAGGATAGGCCGGCGTGATATAGAACATGTTTGGTTCGATGTAGATATCGTTAAGTAATGCATGGGAAATGCCGTTTATGGCAAAGGCTATGAGAGCCATAAAGAGAAATAGATATACAGTTGGAAGGAATCTGATATCCTTCCTTTTCTTTAATATGAGGATGGCGATCAAGGCACAGCTTATGATCAGACCGTGATAGAGGAAGGAATGGACAGTCAACACGATCTGTGGTCTGAGCATGTCGTAAGGCAAAAACAGAGCGATGATGTCGGAGAACAGGGAAAAGGTCGAAAGGAAGACGAGAAGGGCATTTTGTCTCCTTTCATCTTTCAGATAGGATACGAAAAAGGCACAATACATGGCCATGGAACATAATTGCCAGGGGAAAAACCACAGGTTCAGCTGTTTCTGAAAGACATATTCGAAACAATACCACTGCTTGAATACTTCCATAAGGATCATGAAAAGGCCTGTAGAATGCAGGAATTTCAATAAAAAAGCTTCTTTTTTGTCTTTTAGAGCATGAAAAAGAACGGTATTTCCGAGAATCGTGATGATCAGGGCGGAAATATGGAAGATCCCGAAGAGTTCGGGTGTTTTTTGAAAGAGAGTCCCCATATATTCAGTATAGATCATCTTCCGGCACATGAAAAAGGACCTGCAGAGGGATCCTTTGACCGGAAATCGGCGTTCTTATGCCAAGAAACCTCTTACGTTCTCATTATTTGGCCAAAAAGTATGAAAAATCAATAAAATAAGCATAAAAACCGTAAAATATATTGATATTAGACTGATTGTTATACTTCCTTAATAATATAGTAGCGTTGCAGATATGTTGCAGCTATTTCTATAAACTTAAGACGGTCAAAAAGTCTGGAATGATTTTCCGATTTCCGGAACTGATCGGCCACATCCAGGTTTGCAGAGCTCACATATTGATATGTGAGATTTCGTGGATATACGGTTCGATCAGAGAATGATACCAAATTTAGACCAAAGAAGTTTATAAATAGCAAATGAAGGAGGAAAGTAATGAAAGGAGTTTTAAGCAAATTTCTGAGACTGCTGTTCGCAGTATTGCTTATAATCAACACGATTCCTCGGGCGATCTATGCCGATGGCGAAGAGCCTGCGGCAGAGCCTGTTGAGGAAGCTGTTGAGGCCGCTCCAGTGGAAGAAGAACCGACACCGGAACCGGAACCAGATCCGGTCGAACCTGTGTCTGAATCTCCACCGGTAGTGGAAGAAGCACCTGCTCCTGCAGTTGTTGAAGAAGCACCCGCTCCTGTTGAGGAAGCTCCGGCTCCTAAGGAAGAAGAAGCACCTGCTCCTGTTGAGGAAGCACCTGCTCCTGTCAAAGAAGAGCCTGCTGCTCCGGCAGAAGATGAGGTTCAGCCGAAAACAGAAGAAACTGTAGAAGTGGTCGAAGAAAAAGAACCTGAAGTTCCGGAAACAGTCGAAGAGACAAAGCCGGAAGAGAAGGAAGAGATCAAAGAAGAAGCCGAAGAAAAAACGGTTTATGTTGTTACTTTCAAGGCTGATGAAAACGGTCTGGTCCTTGTCGATCCTGATCATCCTGTAAAGGAAGTAAAACAGGAAGTTGAAAGCAAGGAAGAACTGAAGTCCGTTTCAGTAAAGGCAGATGAAGGCTACGAGTTCAAAGAATGGAAGCTGAATGATGAGCATTTCTCCGAGGACGAGAAGATCGATGCCGATCAGATCGAACTGAAAGATGGCGATGTCTATAAGGCTGTATTCGAAAAACTCGAAGAAGAAAAGCCTGCTGAAGAAGAAAAAGAAGAACTTCCTGCAGAGGAAGAGCTTCCGGAAGAAGAAACTTACAGCATTTCTTTTAAGGCCGGTGATTTTGGCAAGATCTTTGTGAATGGCGAAGAGAATGCGGATTTCACACTGACGGAAGAGTCTGAAAGGCCGATCCTGGTTGCTGCAGTCGCTGATGAAGGTTTTGAATTCGTTGGCTGGCAGTTAAATGGGGAAGAATTTTCTTTAGAAGCTGAACTTGATGTTGAAACGATCGAATTGAACGATGAGGATGAATATGTTGCCTTATTCAATGAGATCGAAGTCAAATATCCGGCTCAGTCTTTCACAGGATATGTTTCCGGCATGCGTGTAGATGTTTCTGCACCTGAAGGCGCATTCCCTGAAGGAACGAAGATGGTCCTCAAATCTGTGTCTGAGGATCAGATCCTGGATCTGGTCAGTGATGTCACGGAAGGCGAGGTCAAGAAGGTCATTGCCGTCGATATTACATTCTTCATCGGAGAAGAAGAAGTTCAGCCGAAAGCACCTGTTTCTGTATCCATGAAAGCCT
>CADBND010000195.1 GCA_902795875.1 uncultured Erysipelotrichaceae bacterium | reverse complement strand
TCCCGGAAATCATCACGGGAATAGAAGCCGACCGCCAGACCGGAAAGTCTTGCCGCGCCAAGTGCTGTCGTCTCTGCCAGCATCGGTCTAACGACCGGGATCTCAAGGATATCCGACTGGAACTGGACCAGCAGTTTGTTTACACTGGCACCGCCGTCCACCTTGATGGAAGAGATCTTTTCATTGAGGTCGCTTTCCATGACCTTGATCAGATCCTTGGACTGGAACGCCATCGCCTCGATGCAGGCTCTGGCGATATGACCGCGACTGCTGCCTCTGGTCAGACCGAATATGGCACCTTTACACTGTGAATTCCAATAAGGAGCACCAAGTCCTGTAAATGCAGGAACGATCACTACACCGCCCGAATCCGCGACTGAATTTGCCAGTTCTTCGGAATCCTTGGCACTGATGATGAACTTCATTTCATCTCTGAGCCATTGGATCAGGGATCCGGATACGAATATGGAACCTTCCAGAGCAAATTTCACTTCATCACCGATCTTCCAGGCTACGGTCGAAAGCAGACCGTACTTGGAGATGATCGCCTCATCTCCTGTGTTGACCAGTATGAATCCGCCGGTACCGTAAGTGTTTTTGACATCAGATCTTTCGAAACAAGATTCTCCAAACAGTGCTGCCTGCTGATCACCGACAAGTGCCGTGATCGGACAGCTGTGATTGAAGAAATGGCGTGGATCGATATATCCGAACAGTCCCGAAGTATCCTTGATCTCAGGAAGCATCGTCTCCGGTATTTCAAAGAGATCGAGCAGTTCCTTATCCCAGTTGAGCGTATGGATATTGAAAAGCAATGTTCTGGAAGCATTCGTCACATCTGTCGCATGGACTTCACCGCAGGTCAGTTTCCAAAGTAAGAAGGTATCGATCGTACCAAATAGAAGATCAGGATTCTCTTTCACCCCCTGGATGTTGTCACGGATCCACTTGATCTTGGAAGCTGAGAAATAGGGATCCAATACAAGACCGGTCTTTTCCTTGATGAAAGGCTCTTTTCCTTCTTCCTTGAGCTTATTTACGATATCTGCTGTCTGTCTGGATTGCCAGACGATCGCATGATAGACCGGCAAGCCGGTCTTCCTGTCCCAAACGACCGTCGTCTCACGCTGATTCGAGATGCCGATGGAAACGATCTGTTCGGGTTTGATCTGACCGCCGTCGAAGACCTGCGCCATGACCGCCAAAGTGGAAAGCCAGATCTCGTTGGCATCCTGTTCCACCCATCCCGGATGCGGGAAGAAATTGGTGACCTCTTTCTGCGCAACTTTGACGACATTCTGCTTCGAATCAAAAATGATCGCCCTGGTACTGGTCGTCCCCTGATCGATCGCTAAGACGTATTTTTCCATATTGTTGTGCTCCTTATATCTACAAAATCATTATATAATAAATGAGAAGTAGGAGGATTTGCAATGAAAGAAACTCTTGTTATTTTGGCTGCCGGAATGGGTTCGAGATACGGCGGTCTGAAGCAGATCGACGGAGTAGGAAACCATAACGAACCGATCATCGAATTTACGATCTTCGACGCCATCAGAGCAGGATTCAAAAAAGTGGTTCTGATCATCAAGAAGGAACATCAGGAAGCATTCGAGGAGTCCCTGGTCAAGAAGATCAGACCATATATCGAAGTGGAATATGCCTTTCAGGATATCAAGGACATCCCTGATGATGTCACCGTCCCGGTCGAAAGGATCAAGCCCTGGGGCACAACACATGCCCTCTTGTCCTGCCGTAACATTCTGAAAGATGACCCCTTTATCGTCTGCAATGCGGATGACTTCTATGGTAAGGACGCCTTCCAGAAAGTCATGGAATTCTTCCATAACGGCATTGAGGAACATACTTATTGTATGGTCGGATACAAAGTGGAAAATACGCTCAGTGACAACGGTACCGTAACAAGAGGTGTCTGCCAGAAAAATGATGAAGACTATCTCACGAATATCAAGGAAGTCATGAACATCAGATGGAACCA
This sequence comes from uncultured Erysipelotrichaceae bacterium, assembly GCA_902795875.1. Taxonomy (GTDB): domain Bacteria; phylum Bacillota_I; class Bacilli_A; order Erysipelotrichales; family Erysipelotrichaceae; genus Colivicinus. The sequence goes on along the minus strand of CADBND010000195.1, from coordinate 2,053 downwards.
GGAACATGACGGTGTTGAATTTGAAGATGACGGTGAATACAAGCCTATGGAACTCGGTACTCCGGTATCGATGAACTTCTGGGGCTTCAAGCCTTCTGTTATCCAGAAATTGCAGAACATCTTCACATATGAGCTCCCGATCGGAGTCGACAAGAATCCTCTGAAATACGAAGCACTCCTTCCCAACCATGTCGGTATCATGGTCGACAGAGGCGAATGCCGTGTCAAGGTCCTGACATCCGATGATTCCTGGTTTGGTGTCACATACAAGGAAGACAAACCGATCGTCGTATCCAAGGTCCAGGCACTGAAGGACAACGGAACTTATCCGGACATCCTGTTCAAATGATCTGAAATCAAAAACATCGCAGTTTACTTCAATATACTGCGATGTTTTTTATTTGATTTTTTCTTTTTGAGTCGTTATTTTTTCTATCTCAGGAATTCGCAAGCCTTGATGGCAGCATTGGCACCATCGGAACAGGCAGTCGCGACCTGACGAAGTGACTTGCTTCGGCAATCTCCGGCAACAAATACATTCTCTGTCTTTGTCTTTCCGTATTCGTCGGAAAGGAAGTATCCTCTCTCATCAAGCTGCGCCACATCGGCGAAATTCTTGTTGTCCGGGATCAGTCCGACAGCCAGGAATACACCGTCGCATTCCGCAACTTTCTCTTCAGAACCTTCAAGATAGCGAACACCGCAAAGTTTGCCGTCTTTTGTTTCATAACCAAGGACTTTCGTCGAAACATGTGCTTCCAGATTCTCTCTGGCCAGCACACTGTCCAGAAGTCTCTTTTCACCGGTAAAATACGGCATATCCTGCAACATGATGACCTTATCGACGATATCGAGAAGATGGCTCGTCTCAACGAAGGCAGAATTGCCGCCGCCGACCATCACGACCGTCTTATCTTTATAGAAACTTCCGTCGCATACCGCACAGAAATGAATGGACTTGCCTATGAGTTCCTCTTCGCCAGGAAGGCCAAGTGTACGATGTGTCGTACCTGTAGCCAGAATGACGGTCTTAGAGTGCAACGCTTCTCCCATATCAAGGTATACTGTCGCATTTTGTCCATCCGATTCCACTTTCACCACTTCATCAAAACAGACTTCACCACCCTGCTTCATCACCTGGTCCAGCATCAGATCCCCGAACTCATCACCTGAGATCGCTAAGAAACCGGGTATGTTTTCGACCTTCGGTGAATTGACGATCTGTCCGCCGAAAACAGATTTTTCCACGACCATTACAGTCTTTCCGTTTCTTAACGCATATAAGGCTGCTGTCAATCCCGCAGGTCCGCCGCCGACAACTACTACATCATACATTTCTGCCATAATTAACGTTCCTTCTTGTTTGATACTATGTCTCTATTCTATCACCGAAAGGCCATAAAAACTTAAATCCCACCCTTTCGGATGGGATCTTAAGATCATTCTCTGATCAGATAATCGAAGGTGTCTCCGGACTGTATGAATTCCACATCCATGCCCAGGACATCAGGCAATACTTTCGTCAGATATTTCATACCCAGTTCCTCGGCATTGAAATGTCCCATTTCGAATATGACTTTGTTTTTGCCAAGATAAGCTGCATCGCGTACATATGAAGTGAGCGTATAATCCACGATCTCCAGAGGGATGAATGCATCGATCTTTTCTGCCATTTCGATCTTCGGAACATCAAAACCGTCAAACTTGCTGGCAATGACATGTTCCACGATGAAGACAGTAGAAACTGTCGCATCCAGATCACCGACGATCCTGAGTCCGTTGAGGTTCCATGCTTTGATGAGCTTCTGACCGAATTGTCTTGCCGACATCGTCGGTACTTTGAAAAGTAAAGGCTTGAGTTCATCGCCTGTGAGATATTCCTCCCAGCCAAGTTCCTTCATCGTACCGTAGTAGATCATATCGTGACGCAAACGGCGATTCTCTTCTCTCAAGAAAGAGCCATGCATATGGTCGTGGTCTCTCCACACGACGAGGCCATGTTCTCTGGCATATGCCAGTTTCTCCAGAACGACTTCATTTTTGAAGTCCTCGC
>CADBND010000194.1 GCA_902795875.1 uncultured Erysipelotrichaceae bacterium | reverse complement strand
TTTTATTGTTGCATATTTAATAAACAGGCACAATAGCATGACGACGATCAGGATCTGAGGCCCCCTCTTGTCTTTTTGTGTCGAATAGAAATACATAACAAAACCTGATACAAGTCCACCCAAATGGGCGATCCATGCGGTCGAATCGATCGTATTGATCATCACATTGATCAGGATCAGCGGAATGAAAGAGGAAAAAGAGACGACTTTCAATCGCACAAGATCCACTACGAAGATCACAAGCAGACCGTAGATCCCACCCGACATGCCGACTGTGATCGTATTTGGCGAAAGAATGGCCTGCGTCAATGAGGCGGTCAGGATCGATACAACTAAAGTCAAAAGGAACAGTTTCCTACCCTGCCTTCTTTCCAGATAGGCACCAAGAACATAAAAGGAATACATATTCGTAAGAAGATGCAGAAGTCCTCCATGAACGAATGCGGCCGTGAAGAAACGCCAGAACTGTTTCAGTCCCAAAGTGAAAGTCATATAGTCCGCGCCAAGGATAACGTAGACCGCAGATTTTTCGTATTTGGAAGAAAGAAAAAGACTTACAAGATAGATGAGAGTACATAACAGGATCACGAATAGCGTGATGTAGGGATAATTCCTCTTGAAGAACGGCTTTTTTATCCGTTTCTGGCGGGCGATTTCATCAACTGTGTCGACGAATTTTCTTAATTCGGTCTCCGGATCGGCATTATCACTGACCGCATTATAGATCTCCGGATAACGATCGAAAACGTTAAAACCATCCGCAAAACCATCATCGATATTAAGATAGTCGTACTTCTCGTAATCGGCATCATAGTTTTCGTTTGAGATATGAATATCCAGGAAATGCAGTTCTCTTTTCTGAAGCTTGCTGATTCCTTTCACGATCTTGTCGACCCGGTCTTCATCATATGTGAATGCGGAAGCCCGGTTCATCGTGACTCGGATCAGCTGATTACCCGGATCATTCAGATTCATGAACCAGAGTTCAACTTCAAAATACTGCGAATACTGCTGGATGAACTGTTGAGAAAAGCCATAGCGGCTCATCAGGATACGAGCCACCTGATACATTTTATAGAACTTCTCTTCAGCCATTGAAACTACCGCCTTTTTCCTTGATATAGCGTTTCATATATTCCGGAACTTCTGTCTTGAATTCCATCCTTTCGTTCGTCTTTGGATGAATAAAAGAAAGGAAATAGGCATGAAGATACTGGCCGGTCTGATCTATGATCTTTTTTCCGTAACGGGGGTCATTCAAAACAGGATGATTGATGAAACGCATATGGACCCTGATCTGATGCGTTCGTCCTGTCTTCAGTTCGATATCAAGAAGCGTCGAATCATCGTATCGTTCAATGACTTTGAAAAGGGTGATCGCTTCTTTGGAATTCTTGGGAGTGACACACATCATCTGACGGTTCTTTTCACTTCTTCCGATCGGTGCATCGATCTCCCCTTCTCCGTTTTGCAGAACGCCGCTTACGATCGCATAATATTTTCGATAACAAGTCTTATCTTTCAGTTGTTCTGATAAGAATTGATGTGAAAAATTATTTTTGGCACATACGAGAAGCCCGGATGTATCTTTGTCGATCCTGTGCACGATGCCGGGACGATAATAACCATTGATATCGGAAAGTTCCTTGCAGTGATAAAGAAGCGCATTTACAATCGTCCCATCGGGATTGCCGACAGCCGGATGTACGACCATATCCTTTGGCTTGTTTATTACGATAAGATCCTCGTCCTCATAAACGATATCCAAAGGAATATCCTGAGGTTTGATCTGTGTCGGTGTTTTTTCTTCATATTCAAAAGTGATATGATCGTCTATCTCTGTCTTTACCTTTTTGCTGGGAACTGTACCATTAAGAAAGACCTTGCCTTCTTCGATCAATTTCTGCAAAGCTGAACGGGATAAAGGCGTATTCTCAGCCAGATAAGCATCAAGCCTCATTCCAACATATTCTTCATCTACGATCAGATCCATCTTTGGCATGATAAGACTCCCATAATATCTTTA
>CADBND010000193.1 GCA_902795875.1 uncultured Erysipelotrichaceae bacterium | reverse complement strand
GAACAGCATATGGTCGAAGTAGACCGGATCGGTCTCACAGAACAATGTTCCGTCAAGATCGAATACGGCGATCCTTTCTTCGACAGGTATGAAGTCGGGGCTGTTTTCGTCAGTCATGGCTTTCATGTATTCTTCAAGGTAGACTTTTGCGGCAGCATCCTCTTGCCAGAGGGTCAGCCAGTTTTCTTCAGTATTGTTTTCGGTATTGTCGTCGACCGTATCTTCCGCAGGGACAGGCTGTGCTTCTTTCTTTCCCATGCTGGAGACGTAGAGTCCGCCTATTACGAGAAGCAGACAGGTGGATACGATCGCCCATATCTTCCATTTGTTGGTTTTTTCCATATATATGCTCCTTTTTCTTCATTATTATACACTCATTGAAAGGGTTCCACATCTTTATGTGAAAAGGATACTTAAGATATAATTTAGGAAAGAAGATGTCTCAAAAAAGGAGAGAAAGATATGATCTATAACGATTTCAAGGGTTTGAAACTGTCAAGACTGGGATTCGGATGCATGCGTTTCAAAAGTGATCCGAAGACCGGTGAGATCGATCAGGAGAAGGTCGATGCGATGTTGCATATGGCTTATGAAAACGGTGTGAATTATTTCGATACAGCATATCCGTATCTCGATGGTAAGTCGGAACTGGCGATGGCGAAGGCCTTAAGCATCTATCCGCGTGATTCCTATTATATTGCCGACAAGTTCCCCGGACATTCCTTACCGGGTCCGATCGACAACATCGCTCTTTTCAATGTATCTCTTAAGAAATGCAATACCGATTATTTTGATTTCTATCTTCTCCACAACATCACGGAATGGTCGGTCAAGATCTATGAAAGCGAAGAATATCATATCATTCCCGATATCCTGAAGATGAAGGAGGAAGGCAAGATCAGACATCTGGGTTTCTCGTTCCATGGCGGTCCGAAACTTCTGGAAGAATTCCTGAGCAGACATGAGGGTATGTTTGAATTTGTGCAGATACAGTGCAACTATCTTGACTGGACATTGCAGGACGCGAAACAGAAATATGACATCATTACCAGACATGGCCTGGGCGTTTGGATCATGGAACCCTGCCGGGGCGGGAAACTGGCGAATCTGAATGATGAGGCAATGGATCAACTGAAGGCTTTCGATCCTTCCGCAAGTGCTGCTTCCTACGCTTTCCGTTTCCTGCAGGATCTTGACAACATCAAGGTCATCCTTTCGGGAATGAATGAAGTGGAACAGGTCGAAGACAATCTGAATACATTCAAGGATCATAAACCTCTGTCAAAGGAAGAAAGGGATACGCTGTTTGCGATCGCCGAATCGATGAAGAGCGGTGTTCCCTGTACGGCTTGTCGATACTGCTGCAAGGGCTGTCCGATGGGGCTGGATATCCCGATGCTGATGGAGTGTTACAACAACATGAAGGTCGGTTCCGGTGTCAATATTTCGATGCGGCTCGACGGTCTTGATGAAGACAAGAGAGCGGGTGCCTGTATCGGCTGCGGTCAGTGTGCCCATGCCTGTCCGCAGGGGATCGATGTTCCTTCGGTGATGCGGGAACTCGATGAGATGTATGTGAACGGTCCCAAGTGGGCAGATGTTTCCAAAAGCAGACACGAATCGATCCGCAAGGAGCTGAACATGAAATGAAGATGACGGGTTTTGAAGATCTCTTTTCTGAAGAGAAGGGCTTTTTCCAAAGTGAACTGAAAGTGTGTGAAGCCGGTCATCTGGAAATGGAGATACGGGTAAATAAAGTCAATGCCAATCCCTATGGCATGGCACACGGGGGATATCTGTTTTCGATCTGCGACAATGTTGCCGGGATCGTGGGATATACCTTAGGTTCCTATGTGGTGTCTCAACAGGCAAGCATCTCTTATCTGTCTCCCGCCAAGATCGATGAGGTCTTATCCGTATGTGGAAGATGCATCCATGACGGCGGACGGTCCAAGGTCGTCGAGACAGAGATCCGCAACGAAAAACAGAAACTCGTCTGTAAGGGAACATTCACTTTGTTTCCTGTCAAAAAAGTAGAGGATGATGTCTGATGGTGATAGAATGTAGGGGAGGTATAAAGATATGAAGATATTGAAAAAGATCGTCGGATTCATTGCTTTGACACTCATACTGGGCGGCCTGGCCGTATTGTCATGGCAGTATTTCCGTAATAAACAGTTATTTGTTGTATTGCTTTCCAATTCGATCGTAAAGGGTTCGATCGGTGTCTTACAGAAGATGGCTATAGCCCTTTTGGCTGTGATCCTGGGCCTGCTGATGCTTTCACTGTACATGCGGCTTGCCAGCATCGTCAGAAGGAATGAAAGAGAAAAGAGAGAAGCTCTGCGTATCGCACAGGAAGAAAGTGAAGAGAAGCAGAGACAGCTTATGAAGGAAGCGGAAGAAGCCAAGGCGGAAGCCGAAAGAGCCAAGAGGGAAAATGAGCTGATGAAGCAGACCTTCATGCCGGAAAGCAAGGCGGAAGAAGAGACACCGAAAGTTGAGGAGCCTCAAAAGGAAGAAGGTCTTCTGAACTGGACTTTCTTAAGAAAGAAAGAAGAAACACCGGAAACAAAAAACGAAGAACAGGATCAGTGATCCTGTTTTTTGATAGCTTTGGGGATATGGAAAAGAGAATATCTTAAATGATATAATCTAGGTAACAAAGGAGAACATCAATATGTTAAGAACTAAGGCGGTAAAACTGACCGTTATTCCGGCTATGGCTTTTCGTGTCAAATTGCCCGGTGGTCCCAGCATCACCATTCAGAGATCTGATTACGAGCAGCCTGGCATAGCGTCCATTTCCAGAACTTCGGGCGAAGCGATTCCTGCGGCCAACATCAACCAGAAGATGTTCCCGCCGGAAGCGTTCAAAGAAGCGATCGAAAAGACGAGCGGTCTGCCCTACAACAGGACAAAGGAGAAGAGACAGAAAGGCATCAAGGTCACCAAGGAGATGACCAAGCAGGAGAAGGAGATCATCGAAGAAGAGATCGTCATCGATTCTGCCGAGTATCAGAAGATCGTAGACAAGTATTTAGACAAGAGCGGTAAGCTCTCTTATGACCTCGTCAACAAGGACTTCATCAAGTTCCTGAAATCCAGCAGTGTCGTAAGAGACATGGCAGCGGAAGGTGCTACGGCCAAGAAGATCCACAACTATATCGTCGGAAACAAGATCCGCAACATCACCGGCAATCATGATCTGGATGACAAACAGGTCAGAAGGATGGTGGAACTTCTGGATGAGACCTATCCCAAGGGCATCTTCAAGGAACTCGATGCGGAGATCCGGAAGATGGTGAAGGTAAACAAGAGAAAATAACAGCGATAAGGCTGAAATGTTCTATGACCGCAGGATGATATCTGCGGTCTTTTTAATGAAACAGTTTCCTTGTGTTTTCCTTTATCATCGCCGTGATCTCTTCGGCGGTGTAATGGGCATCGTCGAATTTCAGATGGGGGAACGCATTGAGCAGACGGCGTTGTGCGAAGTTGAATCGGGAGAGGATATTACGGACACGGTCCGGATCAGGCAGGGAATCGATCTTGTCGTCGATGTGTTGACGGGCTTCTTCGAGGGCTGAGGCAAGAGCCTCGACTTTTTCTTCGAAGTCTTTCATTGCCAGAACAGTGATCACCGTATCGGTGGCGATCAAAAGGATGATGAACGCAGCCCATATCGTAAGGGCATAGATATCCATCGTGTCGGTCGTATGAGCTTTGAGCCAGGGGTGGAAATACAGGACAACGATCAAAGCGAAAAGTCCGAAGGCGATGAATCCTCCGATATAGACCCTGCCGTTGATGTTGAGAGGCTTTTTCGAATAATCCCACCAGCGGGCATGGAAAAGTAATTCCATGATCCAGCCGGTCATATATTCCAGGATGCAGTTGATGATGGCGGCAAGCAGGAATATGAGAAAGGGGTCGTTCAGTGAACTGAGAAAAAAGATGTCAAGTACGGCACCGGCACCGTATATCGGAATATAGGGTCCGTTGAGAAAGCCGGAGTTGTACCAGCGTCTGTGGGTGATGGAGCGTAATCCCGATTCATAGATCCAGCCGATGAAGGAGTAGATCATGAACCAGATCACATAGGATGCAAAGATGGTCATACAAAGACAATTCTAACAGAATACAGATTTTCTGTATCTTTTCTTACATGAGTGGAGCGAAGATCCTGAGGACCGCAAGCAAGAACTCGACGATGGGTCCGTAGTTGCATTCGTTCAGGGATATTTCGTGTCCTTCTTCCATCATGGAAAGCAAGTCTTTTCTGATCTCTTCCACTTTGGAGGAGCCGCAGATATAGGCACCGTTTTCAAAATGGAGATAGAGACTGCGGTAGTCCAGATTGACGGTACCGACCGTAGCGATCTTTCCGTCGGCTTCAAAGAGTTTGGCGTGAACGAAGCCGGGATCATATTCGATGATCTTCACGCCTCCTTCGATCAGCTGGTGGTAGTAGGATCTTGTGATCATGAATACCATTTTCTTGTCGGGGATACCCGGAGTGACGATGCGGACGTCGACACCTCTTTTTGCGCACAGGATCAGGGCGTTGATCATCTCCGTATCGATGATCAGATAGGGTGTGGAGATGTAACAGTGATCATGCGCCTGCGCAAGGATGTTTTCATAGATGCTTTGGGCGAAATTTTCGTTGTCCAAAGGGGTCTCGGAATAGGGTGCGATATAGCCGTCTGTTTTTTCTTCTTTGGATCCCACGCGATAGAAAAGGAAGGTGTGGTCTTCTTTCCTTAAGGCGTTCCAGTGACTCAGGAACATAACGGTATAGGACCATACCGCATCACCGGTGACACGGATGACGTTGTCTTTCCATTTGCCGTATTTTTCGATGGCGTTGATATATTCGTCGGCCAGATTGATGCCTCCGGAGAAGGCAACTTTTCCGTCGATGACCATGATCTTACGGTGATCGCGGTGATTGATAATGATGTTTAAGATCAGTGAGATCCTGTTGAAGGGCATACATTTGATGCCTTTGGCTTCCAGCCTTTTGTAGTAGGAGCCGGGAAGCTGGAAGAAGGAACCCAGGTCGTCATACATGACACGGACATCGACACCTTCTCTGACTTTTTCTTCCAGGATATCCAGGATCGAATCCCACATCTTTCCGTGTTCGATGATGAAGTATTCCAGGAAGATGAACTTCTTCGCTTTTTTCAGTTCTTCCAGGATGATCGGATAGCCATCTTCTCCCAGAGGGTAGTAGTCAAAACCCGTGTTTCGGTATACCGGATAACCGTTGGCGTTCGAGATATATTGAAGCTGACCGTAATAGTCTTCGGACTTTTTCTTGATCTCCTCCATGACCTTTGGATCCTGTCTCAAGTAGCGCATGGAATCCTGTGTGGATTCCCTGATCTGACGGTATGTCCGGGACAGGAAGAGATCGGCACCGAGAACGATGTAGAGGATGGCACCGGGAATGGGGAAGGCGTTGATCAGAAGGATCCAGAGCACATCGTAGGAAAGGTGGCGGGAATTCTTGATGATGGCCAGAGTGATGAATGCTGCCAAGATGCGTAATACGACGTCGATCCAGGCTACCTTATCGTTCAGCCAGGTCAGAAAGGAATATTGGATCGCAAACTGCAGTATCGCTGCCGCGAGAATGATCAGGATCCTTAATAATGTATT
>CADBND010000192.1 GCA_902795875.1 uncultured Erysipelotrichaceae bacterium | reverse complement strand
TCTATAGTGAAATGATATCACTGTCATACTCACGGTGTCAAACGATAAATGATATGTCTATTGGCTATTCCTTCCGCTCATTCCATATAAACGATTCTATTCCCCACCAATCTCCGCCATTTCTTCCAGGTCTTTCTTCTGCACTCGATCGAAATCATACTGATTCATTATGAGACAGTCTTCGTTCTCGGTAATGGTAAATTCCAAGATCAAATCATCATGCTCCAAGCAGAAAGAGTTGTTGACACCAGGAATTCTTTTGTAGGTAGTCACTTCCCTGGTTCTTGTGTCTATGATTTCAGCCTGATTATCACGAAGAGCGATGATCCATTCTCTTTCAGAACAATCTCCGAGATAAAAGCTTGTATCGTCGTGGATCTCGGCAAGAGATCTTTTTATCATATCTATAGTAGTCATAATATTTCATTATTTAGAAAAACGCTTTATAATGTTTCTTTCAATTTTAAACTGATCCGGTATTGTTCAGCATCAGGGATATCATTGAACTCTACGGTTTTATCATAATTTTCTCGTATTACTTTTTTGATTTCCTCGAGAGACACATTAAAAAATTCCCGTCGCGTATTGACCATGTTTATCTTTTTGTTTTCAAATGCTCTATGAAGTGAGGCTTCCAATGCCGGAGCATCATCAGAAAAAATCATGGTATGAACATCAAAATTAAAAGGAACCGAAGCGCTGCCTAATTCATCCACTCTATCCTGAGGGTCAAGCCGTCTCGTCATTCCGATTTTATATACGTTTTCCCCAAAGGATCCGATATTTGAGATAACATACACATATCCAGCCCTTTGATTAGCCTCCCGATAATCAATGTCTTCAAGTGCCTTATCTATTTCAGACAATTCAGAAAGCAGTTTCTCCCTTCGTTCTATAAGGTCAGAATTTTCAGGGTCATTCTCCAAAAGCTTATTTATTTCAGATAGAGCGTTTGAGTAATGCTTCTGCTCTTTTTTGATTTTTTTGCGTTCTTCGTCGATTTCTTTTTTGAGTCTGGCCGCCTCTTTTTCCCTGGCTCGTGCTTCTCTCATCTCCTCTTTTTCGCGCTGTTTGGCCAGCTGGTATGAGAAGGCAAGGTCTAGTTCCCTTTCTTTGGCATCAATATATCTTTGTGTGATGGAAATCCCCATTACACTTCCTAACTTTGATATGGCATTTGCGGAAGACCTGATCTTTTTTAAGGATGCCTCATAGTTACTATACTTTACTTTGGAAACAAGCTCGTCACATTCATTGTTGAATGCACGCAGAAGGAGTTTCTTCATATCATTCACCATCTTTGCGCCCTTACGCTTGTTACCGTTTACCTGCCAGTCAGTTGCTCCTGAAACAGCATCACCGCTCTTTATCAGTTGTTTTTGGAACTGCCTTATTTCAGATAGAGTGTCTTTATAATCTAAAGCCTTTGAAAACTCGTATCGTGGTTTGAATAATCCGAAACTCTGAACAAGGATCTCGTCATCCAAAGTTACAATTTCAGATTGTTTAAGATTGACAGTTTTTTGTAATTCTTCAATCTTTTTTTCGATTTTTTGAACTTCTTTCTGTTTCTTTGATAATACAGAATCCAGTTTTGAGATTTCATCCAAATCTTTTATAGCGCTTTGTTTTATTTCAATCTGCTTTTCTAAAGAAGATAATTCTTCTGAGACTTTGGTTATGGTGTCTTCCTTTTCTTTAAGTTCCTCCTGCTTCTTAGAGATTGCTTCTATTACAGATGATATCTCAGAAACGTTCTCCTCGCCTATTGCATCAATAATCTGTTGCAACTGATCTCTTTCTTCTTTATACTGTTTTCCTTTAAATAAATCTCCTAAACCCATTATTGATTATTTCTTCCCTTTAAATCGATTCCTCCGGTACCACTCGAAGGAGATTATTTTGCCTCTCTCAGTTCCTCTTCCGATTCTGCTGCAACAGACGGATGAGTCTCTATGTAAATCCTCATCATACCCATGAAATCACGCTGTGTTTCCGGTGGAAGCTTGTGGATCAGATCCAACCACTCTGCATCGGAAATGGATACGGTATTTTTGTGTTCTTTGCCCAATACAAGGTAATCCAAAGACGTATTTAGAACATACGCTACTTTTTCGACTTTCTCCACAGCAGGAGAACTCTGATCCCATCTACGTATAGAACCATTAGGAAGATTAGCTAATTCTTCAAGCCTCTTTATCGAATAGCCAAATTCAGAAGCCTTTTTCTTAATTCTTTCGACGAGCGTCATGATAACTCCTAAAATAGCGTATACGGTATTTTATATATTGACAAATAGAATACACGCTATTATAATACAAGTACATATAATAAAAAGTTGCAAAGACAGCCACGGCAATGGCTGAGCAGGCAGCGGCAACTGCCTGTAACAGAGAAGAGATATTCCTG
>CADBND010000191.1 GCA_902795875.1 uncultured Erysipelotrichaceae bacterium | reverse complement strand
GGCTGTCCGCAATGAAACGGAAGTCGGTCTCAAAGCCCAGGACTACATGAACAAGGGCCTTCTGGTCCCGGACGAGATCATCCACGATATCATCGTCGAGAGACTCTCTCAGGATGATATGAAGAACGGTTTCCTCTTTGACGGGTATCCGCGTACGAAAGTACAGGCGGAAGACCTGGATTCCATCCTGAAACAGCTTGGAAAGAAACTGGATGCTGTCATCAATCTGAATATTGAAGATGAAGTTCTGTTCAAGAGGATCACCGGCAGGCGTATCTGCAAGACCTGCGGGGAGATCTACAACATCTACAACAAAGCACCAAAAGTAGAAGATGTCTGCGACAAGTGCGGTGCACCGCTGACGCAGAGAAAAGATGATAACGCCGAATCTCTGAAAACGAGACTCGAAGCCTATCATCAGAGCACACAGCCTGTGATCGAATACTACGGAGCTTCCGGTATCGTCAAAGACGTCAATGCCGATCAGGCGATCGACAAGGTCTTTGAAGAAGTACAGGAAGTCATCGGGGGACTTGAATGATCAAGATCAAGTCGCCAAGAGAGATCGAACTTATGAACGAGGCCGGCACTATCGTCGCCCTCGTTCATAAGAAAATGAAAGAGATCATCCGTCCGGGCATCAGCACCTGGGAGATCGACAAGATCGCCGAGGAAGTGATGCGGGAAAACGGCGCGACCCCTTCGACGAAGGGCTACAACGGATTCCCGGCAGCGACCTGCACATCGGTGAACGATATGCTGGTACACGGTATCCCGTCCAAGAAGGTCATCCTGAAAGACGGGGATATCATCTCGGTCGATGTCGTCTGCTGCTACAAGGGTTACCACGCTGACAGCGGCTGGTCCTATCCGGTAGGCAATGTGAAACAGGAAGTCCTGGATTTCATGAAAGTCACGGAAGAATCGCTGTATGAAGGTCTCAAGCAGGCAAAGGCCGGCAATCACGTCGGCGATATCGCCAATGCGATACAGACCTATGTCGAGGCCAGAGGCTATTCCCTGCCGATCGAATATACCGGACACGGTATCGGGACCAAGATCCATGAAGATCCGTATGTTCCGAATGTCGGCAAGCCTCATACACTGGAACTCCTGCGCAAGGGCATGACGATCGCGGTCGAGCCGATGACCTTCATGGGCAGACCGCACTGCTACACACTTCAGGACGGCTGGGGCGTCAAATCGAGAGATCATTCTCTGGCTGCCCATTATGAACACACCGTAGTCATCGAGGAAGATGGCTGCCGGATACTGACGAAGGAGGGGTAATCTATTTGGCAAAACAAGATGTCATTGAAATCGAAGGGCTGGTAGTGGATACACTGCCGAATGCCCAGTTCAAGGTGAAACTGCAGAACGGCCACGAGATCCTGGCTCACGTTTCTGGTAAAATCCGCATGCATTACATCCGCATTTTACCGGGTGATAGAGTGACCGTAGAAATCTCACCTTATGATCTAACACGTGGGCGAATTACATTCAGACACAAATAGTCTAGGAGGGAACATGAAAGTAAGACCATCAGTAAAACCAATCTGCGATAAGTGTCGTGTTATCAAGCGCAAAGGTCGCGTCATGGTTATTTGTGAAAACCCTAAGCACAAACAGAGACAAGGTTAATAAGGAAGGAAAGAAACAAATATGGCACGTATAGCTGGTGTGGATATCCCTCGCGATAAGCGCGTAGTGGTATCCCTGACGTATATCTATGGTGTCGGTCTCACGACAGCCAAGAAAGTTTTAGCAGAAAACGGTATCTCTGAAGATATCCGTGTAAAAGATTTGACAGATGAACAGGTCAACGCGATCCGTAAGTCTCTGGACGGCTACAAGCTCGAAGGCGATTTAAGAAGAGAAACGCAGCTGAACATCAAGAGATTGATGGAAATTGCCTGCTACCGCGGTATCAGACATCGTAAGGGTCTGCCGGTAAGAGGCCAGAGAACAAAGACGAATGCCCGTACCCGTAAGGGACCTCGTCGTACAGTTGCGAATAAGAAGAAGTAAGGGAGAAACGTATGGCACAGAAAAAACAGGTAACGCGTAAGAAACGTGTAAAGAAGAATATAGCGACTGGTGTTGCGCATATCCATTCCACTTTCAACAACACCATCGTGACGATCGCCGATGAAGCCGGAAACGTCATCTCCTGGTCCAGCGCCGGTGCTCTTGGCTACAAGGGTTCCCGTAAGTCTACACCGTATGCTGCACAGCTTGTCTCTGAAGCAGCCGGCAAGACAGCCATGGATCATGGGATGAAGAAGGTCGCCGTCAATGTCAAGGGACCTGGTCCGGGCAGAGAAGCTGCCGTCAGAGCTCTGGCAACAGCGGGTCTTGAGATCACAGAGATCAACGACGTCACACCGATTCCGCATAACGGCTGCCGTCCACCGAAGAAACCTAGAGGCTAAGGAGGAAGCTTGATGCAGAAATTTGAACGTCCGAAATTTAAAGTCGCTGAGTATGTCGAGAGTGAACACTATGGCAAGTTTGTTATTTCTCCGTTAGAGAGAGGATTCGGCATCACACTGGGAAACGCTCTGAGAAGAACGATGATCTCGTCTCTTCCGGGCGGCGCTGTCTATTCCATCAAGATCGACGGTGTCTTCCATGAATTCTCTTCCATCAAGGGAGTAAGAGAGGACGTAACAATGATCATCCTGAATATCAAGAAGCTCATTCTTGATATCAACGATGATGAAACCCATACACTCCGCATCTCCGCGAAGGGTCCGGGTGTCGTCACAGCCGGCGACATCATCCTTCCTGCAGGAGTCGAAGTACTGAACCCGGAACTGGTCATCGCCAACCTTGAAAAGGGCGGTGAACTGGAGATGGAACTGATGGCCAATGTCGGCAGAGGCTATGTGAGTGCTGATGAAAACAAGATGCTTCACCAGGGTTCTTCCCAGGGCATCGGCACGATCTATACCGATTCCATTTACACACCGGTCGTCAACGTCAACTATGAAACCAACCCGACACGTGTCGGACAGAGCGCAAAATATGATGAGCTGACGATGGAACTCACTACTGACGGT
>CADBND010000190.1 GCA_902795875.1 uncultured Erysipelotrichaceae bacterium | reverse complement strand
TCCTTCAAAACTCATGCTGCTGTTAAGTTCTATACAATCATCTATCAAAACAGTTTTTTTGATATGATCGCTTCCCCCTTCGATCACAGCTGCCTGTAAAACCGCTTCGTTTTTCTCTTCAACGCTCAATTTATCGAACTCTTCTCTACTCATATAGCCGTCATAGCCATAGACGAGTGGCAAGCTAAGATCGTTGAAATAGATGTCATGACCGTTCTCGCTTTTCAGATGATCAAAACCGGTCGGAACAAGTTCTTTACTCAAAACATAATAACGAACACCTGCCAGTGCATTTAAACTCAAACGGTCATCATAGTAGTCATAATGATGATTGTTGTGGTCGGAAAGACCCATGACGTTTCTGTATTCAATGACGTTGCTGTTAGCCAGTGACCAGTAATACTGGGTGGAAGAAACTTTTCCAAGGATCCCTTGATTGGTATCGATCCCATCCCCGCTGTAACGGAAAAACGGTTCATCGATCTCATCAAAAAGATAATGTTCATCGTTCTTCATTTCCTCGATCCGGACGATCGGAGTACCGTTTTCCGACATTTGCCAGCCAAGGCCTGAAAAAGAATACAGGATCTCAAAACTGATGCAGAAGACTGCAAACAGCAAGCACAGGATCGAACAATATTTTTCCTTTCTGATGATCCGCAAAGCGACAGCATACATGATCGTCAGAACCAGATACATCGCCTTGATCTGCCAGAAATCTTTTTCCAGGAAAATGCTCAACAAGGAATATCCCGCTGCGCCGATCAAAACGATATAGTCCTGTTTCTCCTTGATGAGGTCTTCAAACTGATCGACAACAATATAGCAGATCAATAAAGTCATCGCATATAGCCATCTTCCTGTCGGATAGATCATAGCGTTATAGAGCTTCCCAAAAAACGGGATGAGTGTCATGACGATCCCCGCTACAAACATCACCTTAAGCTGATTATTTCCTTTTTTCTTGAAGAAAAGATACAGTACAGCCAGCAGAGCAACGATCGTATAATCGCCAAAATAATTGTGATTTCCATAAACAAATGCTGCAAGAAAACTCTTGTAATCATCCAAAGAATAGAAAGTGCTGCTGATGATCGTCGACTGAAGCCTTGAACCGGACAGTATGATCCACAACATCGGGAGCGTGATCACGAAACTCATCAGTAAACCCAAAAGCGAATATAAAAAGATCCTGACCAGATGTCTGGCTTTCTCTTTCACTTCGCCTTTCATCATGAGGATCCTTATGATGACATAGATCACCGTGGAAAGGACGTTCATGTAAAAGAAATAGATGTTGCTTAAGGCGGAAAGACAGACCGCGACCGAAAACAGATACGGTTTGTCATCATTAAGGATCTTTTCAACACCCAGTATGATCAAAGGCAAAAAGACCATTGCCGAAACAAAAAAGACATGTGTCGACATGAAAGCGAGCGCATACTCCGAGAATGCATACAATAGCGACCCGGTCAATACGCCAATAAAATGATCCTTCTGATTATAAAAACACAGCCAACTGAAAGCCAGCCCTGCCGTATACATTCGGCATAATGTCGCAAGATCATAATACAGATACATCTTATCGAGTGGAAAAAGCACCGATAAGAATGTAAAGATATCGCCAATACAGTAATAATGAAAGGTCTGCAGGATATCGTTGCCTTCCGCGATCGAAAAGTCCCACTGCGGGATCGTAAAGTTTCCGTGAGCGAAACCATAACAGATCTTTTTCAGATAAGACGCATAATAGACTAAAGCCCGATAATGCTGGCGAAAACCATCTCCTTCATAATCGATCATCGTCCGGCCTTTGGAATAGAAAAGATAGACGATGATAGCGGCCAATAATGCAAAGCATAAGGTATAAGCCAGATAAAAACGCTTCTTGTTCTTTTTATTCACGTTTTTCCCTTCCCGTAGCTTCACAGTATTTGTTCATGCATGTCTCAAGTTCTTCGATCGTTTCCGGGATCATGACCTTTTCTTTATCCCGATATTCTTCTTTGAAACGCATGATCGTCTCTTCAAACATCGAATAATCATAAAAAAGCTTGACCAGTTTGTAGACAAAGATCAGATAAGGCTCCTCATCAAACAACAGTTTCGGATTGAATAAAGCAGTTGAATTGATCGATACCAGACACCTGTCATTGATATCATCCATATTCAAAGCCTTCATTTCCCATATCTGACCACCCTTGGCAGTCTGAAATGAATCGTTGGAATCCGGATAACGCGGATGCGGACAATACAGAACCTCATTCCGATACTTCTTCAGACAGTCCAGCACCTCATGATCGTCATACATGGATTGTGAGAACCAGAGGATATTCTTATCCATCTCATCTTCAAATCCCGCAAATTCCTTAAAGCTCTTTCTCAATTCATTCAGGTATTCCTTATCAAATTCCGGCAGTTTTCTGATCTTATCGCTACATTCCCCAATGAAAAGCTTCGGAGCAACCAGATAAAGATCCGTGAAATCCAGGAAATCCCGGCCATAATTGCTGCGTTTGTACAGCAGCTTATACGACCTTGAACGGGGAACCAACAGATCAAGATCGAAAAAATAGGTCGCCAGTCCGTCTTCATACAGCTGCAATGAACAGTTCTTATTCAATTGCCAGATCGCAGCGACGATCCTTGAAAACTTGGGGACTGTCAGAACATCATAATTCAGTTTTGAGACATTAAGATCATATTTCTCTTTAAGATAATTCTTCGGAAATAAGACATCCTGCGAAGTCTTGAACAGGTGCATCATCCCACTGTTGTCTTCCGCCTTATCCAGTGCATATACTTTTCCGAAAACATGAGTGTCTTCAACGATCTTTGCGAGCTGTTCGGCACCAAAAAAAGCCTTCATGATGATGAGGTCGGCTGAATAATCCGTGATATTTTCAAAACCGGCATTCTGACGATGCCAGTGCAGATTCAGGACATTGATCAGCTGATACGCCGAATTGCAGTAATAAAGATAATGCATCTTTATTTATTTTACTCTAATCGACCATTTTTCTAAAGACAGGCCAGGGAAGAAGCGACACGATCCAAGACATCACATAACAAGCCAGATAAACAAGCAGACATTTTGTGAGATTTTTTGGATCCAAGCCTAATAGTTCATAAACGATCTCGAGGATGCCATAGACTAGACGATGGGCACAATAGATCCCCAACGTGAAACGAGTCATCCGTATAACGATTTTTCTCCCCTTCCCCTGGATCTCTTCCATCGGAAGCAAAACAAAGATCATAAACAAAGTCACACCCATATACAGCGGATAGAGTCCTTCGAAAAAACCTCTTTCCGCTCTGGGAAACGGGATAAAAAAGCCTAAAACAAACAAAATAACAAATAACAGGATAAACAAAGACCGCTTGTCTTGAAGTCTCTTCTCGACATTCAGGTGTTTCAGAATAAGACCAC
>CADBND010000189.1 GCA_902795875.1 uncultured Erysipelotrichaceae bacterium | reverse complement strand
TTCTTCTGCGGTAGGAGATGCAGGCAATAAGCACCGTCAGGATGTCGATGGCTGCTTTGAAGGCCAGTGAAAGGACTCTGTTTTGCGGGAACAGGACACCGTAGAATTCCCGGAACAGGAAAAGTAAGAAGACTGCCGTATTGGCCAGAAGCAGCCAGGCATTGAACTTGCTGTCTTTCGGGAGATAGCCTTTCTTCATCCTTCGGGCAAAGCGGATTCTTGCGACCAGATAGACGAACTGAAAACTCAGGATCGCCAGCGCCAGCAATGCTGCGCCAATGGCGGCGAGAGCCATCTGCCGCCAACTGAGATTCAGGTATTTCTGGCGGGATACCATGACCGATAAAGCTGTATCGACTTCATATGCATTTTCTGTCAGACGGTTCTGATCCAGCCCATTGTCGGAAGAAAAGAGGATCTCCTGATCGGGGGTGCAGGTCTGTATGAAGGAATCATAGCTTTCAAGATTATAGAATATGAAATCGGCGTTACGTCCGGCAGCCATGCCGGCTATACGAGGAAAGGTGATGCTGGAGTAGAAATCATTTTTTTCTTTCGAATCCAGGCGGATCGAGTAGTTTAGATCTCCCGGTATCAGAGCGACGACTTCGTTTTTCTGATAAGTCAGATAGGTATTTCCTTCCGGTGTCTTTTTCTGGGAAGGGTCGATCGTTTCGATCAGCTCGTTTTCCCGATAGAGATTTAAGGGGTTCTCCGAATCGACATGAACGATCATGTAGTCCAGATTATCGGAAAACAGGTCTTCACCCTTGTCTGCCGAGAAGATCCAGGAGACGTACAGTTCCGGTGTATGGGATTGCAAGAGATTGGCACCGGCACTTGCGGACCGGTTCCAGCTTTCAAAGACGGAATCCTTATCGTAATAATCCGTGATCATCATCGCCAGATAGTTCATCAACTGGTTGGCGGCTTCCCTGTTTTCATCGTTGATCAGAATGGGATCAGAGGCCAGTTCCAGGAGGTCTTTCAGGACATAGATCCTGTCTTTGGTTTCCCAGATGCGGATCAGTTTTTCCTGCAAACCGTCGACATAGATGTCGATGTCCGGTGCGATCTCCAGAAAATAGGAAAGGATATCGTTGATCATCTCATTGGCTTCGTGGTTGTACCAGTAATCGATACCGGTGATCTGCTTATAGATCTCGTTTGCTTTGACGCGCTTTTCTTCGAAATCGGAATCGGTCTCAAGGATCGGTGTATACAGATCGATCCCGTATCTTCCATATCCCCATTCCTTGAAGGGAACATCCGGTATCGGGTCAGCCTTGCCGATGATGTTGAAGATGTTGCGGTAGCGGTCGCAATTCTCGTCGATGACGGTTCGTGGGGTCGCAAAGGTATAGGCAAAGACGTTTTCCTGGCCGAAGGCGTCGGAATCAGAAAGTCTTGCAGCTGTGATGTTAGAGATGGCGGCTGCCCGGGAAAAACCGGAGATCCAGACCTTCAAAGGACCGCTCAGATGATGAGAGGCGATATAGCCGAAGATACGGTCATAGACCAGTCTTGAAGACCGGTCGAAGCCTTCGTGGATCTTTCCGTTTCCAATCGAGAAATTGGATTCCCATTCATCGACGTAGCCCTGTCCGCAGACACCGACGGCGATCAGTTCAAATGATCCTTCACTTGTTTCGACTTTCTGATGTCCCATGACGGTCGATACCGTATACATGGAAGGATCCTTGTCGTAGTCATCGCTCCTGAGATCGATAAAATGCGCATCATTTAAATAGACGCTCAGATTCTTGTCGGCCATGGTGTCGTGATCAAGACCGGCATAGGGACGAAAGGCAGAAGTTGCCAGACCGAGCGAGACTTTCGCAAGATCGTGGGAATAGTTTCTGGCGTCGTTCGCAAACCAGTTTTTATTGAATTTCACATCGATCTGTGAATTGCGTCCGGTCGTGGACACATAAAAACGGGCGGGTATCGTTTCACTTTCCTCTTCTGTTAAGACCTTTCGTGGAATTCCTACTGTCAAAAAAATGACCAGGACAAGAAATATCTTTATTATTTTTTTCATCTGCTTACCCCCGTTATCTTCTTAAGGATCTGCTCAGACCGATATGATGTTTATTAAAACACTATTTTTATTATAGCAGTCTGTACTTATATCTTGGCATTTTGTCCGGATAGAAAGAAAAAGAAGCATCTTGCGATACTTCTTAATCCAAATCAAGGTATTGGAGACTTTCGGTCCCAGGAGAATTAAATGAAAAAATTATTTTACAATGTAATAATAACAGGCAATTGTGAAGTAATCGTGAAATCATGTGAAAATTAGATGAAATCGTATTTTCCGATAATTGGTTTGGATAGAATGGCATATTGTATAATTTAAGGTATGGAACCGATCATTTCTTTCAAGGATTTTTCATTTCAATATAACGCGCAGAAACAGCCAACTTTAAAGCACATCGATCTGGATATCTATCCGGGCGAGAAGATCCTGATCTGCGGCGCTTCCGGTTCAGGCAAGAGCACGCTTGGTAACTGCATCAACGGACTGATCCCTTTTTCTTTGAATGGAAAGATGGAGGGGGAATTAACTGTCGATGGGATCAAGACAAAGGATTCTTCGATCTTTGAGCTTTCGACCAGAGTGGGCACGGTCTTACAGGATCCGGACGGACAGTTCGTCGGTCTCACGGTCGCCGAAGATATCGCTTTCGCTTTGGAGAACGACTGTGTTGTCAAAGAGAAGATGGATGAACAGATCCTGGAGGCGGCCAGAAAAGTCGATATCGAAAAACGCATGAAGAATGCGCCATATGATCTTTCGGGTGGTCAGAAGCAGAGAGTTTCCATGGCCGGTGTCATCGTTGACGATGTGAAGATCTTACTGTTTGATGAGCCACTGGCAAACCTTGATCCGGCTACCGGCAAGACGGCGATCGAACTGATCGATCTGATCAAGAAACAGACAGATACGACTGTCATCATCATCGAACACAGGATCGAGGATGTATTGTGGGAGAAAGTCGACCGCATCATTCTGATGGATGACGGAAGGATCGTTTCCGACAGCAGACCGCAGGATCTTTTACGTTCCGATCTTTTGAGTGAATACGGTATCCGGGAACCGCTCTATCTGACGCTTCTGAAATATGCGGGTGTCGATGTCAATGATGTTGAAGGGATCGATAATATCAAAGAGCTCAGCCTGAAGGAAGACGATAAAAAGAAGATAAGAGAATGGTATGACAGGCAAGAGAAGCCTGTGAGAGTAAACGAAAACGAATATATCCTGGAAGTGGAGAATGTGGACTTTTCCTATGAGGAGAGCGAACAGATCCTTTTTGATGTCTCGTTCCGGATCAGAAGAGGGGAAATGCTGGCGATCGTCGGAAAGAACGGTGCCGGCAAATCCACCATGTCCAAGGTGATCTGCGGTTTTGAGAGGGCACAGAAAGGAAAGATCATTTTTGAGGGGAAGGACATCACGGATACTTCCATACGGAGCCGTGCTTCCCATATCGGTTATGTTATGCAGAACCCGAACCAGATGATCTCGCAGGCGATGATCTTTGATGAGGTCGCTTTGGGAATACGGGGCAGCGGTTTGAGTGAAGAACAGATCAAAGAGAAGGTCTATGAGACTTTGAAGATATGCGGTCTTTATGAGTTCCGTAACTGGCCGATCTCCGCTTTGAGTTTCGGTCAGAAGAAGAGAGTGACGATCGCTTCGATCCTGGTCATGGGCCCGCAGATCATCATTCTTGATGAACCGACTGCCGGTCAGGACTTGCGTCATTATACCGAGATCATGGAATTCCTGAAAGAACTGAATAAGGAAGGAAAGACGATCGTTCTGATCACCCACGATATGCATCTGATGCTGGAATATACGGATCGTTCCATCGTCTTTACGGATGGAAAGATCATTGCGGATGATTCAAGTTCCGCAGTATTGTGCGACTTCGACCTGACAAAGAGGGCTTCTTTGAAAGAGACTTCTTTGTTTAAGGTCGCGACGGATATCGGATTGGATGATCCGGTCGATTTCGTCGACTGCTTCATCGAACAAGACAGAAAGGAGAGGGACGATGGCCATTAAGGTACTCAACTATATTCCACGGAAGAGCTTTATCCACGATCTTTCTGGTACGACCAAACTCATCATCTTTCTGAGTTTCTCTTTCCTGTGCGGTCTTTCTTTCGATACGAGAGTGCTGCTGTTCCTGTTGATGATGTCATTTCTGGGTTTTTCGTTGAGCAAGATAAAGCTTTCTGAGATCCGCGTCATGTCCACATTCCTGATCGTGTTTCTGATCATGAATGCGATCTTGCTTTTTCTGTTCAATCCCAATTACGGTCCTGATCTTTACGGTTCCAGGACAGTCCTTTTCCATATCGCAGGAAAATACGATATGACTTTGGAACAGCTTTTCTATCAGTTCAATGTTTCACTCAAGTATGTCATCGGCTTCCCGATTGCCATCCTGTTTGTTTCGACGACAAATCCCAGTGAGTTCGCTTCTTCGCTTTCTTCATTGGGTATTCCTTATAAGATCTCTTATTCGGTATCTTTGGCTTTGCGTTACATTCCCGATATCCAGAAGGATTACAGGGAGATCGCTCAGTCCCAGGAGGCCAGAGGGATCGCTCTGGGCAAAGATGTGCCTTTCTTTGAGAGACTGAAGAATTCTGCCAAGATCCTGCTTCCTCTGGTATTGACCAGTCTCAACAGGATCGATGATATTTCCAATTCGATGCAGTTGCGCAGCTTCGGCAAGCATAAAAAGCGTACCTGGTACATGCGTAAGAAGATGACGGTGGCTGATTATTCGGTCATTGGATTATGTGTCGTGATCTTTGTTGTCGGGCTGATCATAACCAATCAGGGTGGCAACAATCTGTTCAATCCGTTTTTGTGAGGTGGTCCTATGAAAAAGATGCTGGTATTTCAGACTGATTTTACTTATAAAGAAGGCGCTGTGGCTGCCATGTATGGCGTGGTCAAGTCCGTGGACAGCGATATCGAGATCATTACGGCAACGCATGAACTTCCCCAATACGATACCTGGTCAGCTTCCTATCGCCTGTATCAGTACATCGATTTCTGGCCGAAGGGGACGATCTTTGTTTCCGTGGTGGATCCCGGTGTCGGTACTTCCCGAAGAGCCTGTGTTGCGAAAACGAAAAACGGCTATTATATCGTGACGCCGGACAACGGTTCTTTGACGCATGTGGATCACTATTTCGGGATCGAAGAGGTGAGGTCGATCGATGAGCGTATCAACCGTCTGCACAGAGTCGACAACGGCGCTGTTTCCATATTCCATGGAAGAGATCTTTTCGGATACTGCGCTGCCCGTCTTTCTTCCGGTATTATCACCTATGAAGAGGTCGGTCCTGTCTATCCGTTGTCTGAGATCATAAGACATGAGATCGCAGAACCAGTGATCTATGAAGATCGGATCGAGGGGATGTTTGAGATCAACGATCCCAATTTCGGCAATCTTTGGACCAATATCACGTTTACGGATTTTCTTGATGCAGGATTCAAGACAGGCGATCGGATACGTACCTGCATCTATAAAAAAGGAGAGCTCGTATTCGATGAGCGCATTCCTTATTTCGATTCATTCGGAAAGGCAGAAGATCACAGCGTGATGATCTACAACAACGAGATAAACAAGATGGGCTTGGCTGAGGTCGTAGGCAATCTTTGCCAGGACTATGATCTTGGCTATGGCCAGGATTATAAGGTGGTGTTCCATCATGAATAAACTGCTGGTTTTTCAGACGGATTTCGGTCTCGATGACGGAGCGATCGCAGCGATGGAAGGCGTGTCTTTCTGTGTCGACAGGAATATCAATATCCGCCACCTCACGCACAATATCCCGCCCTACAACATCTTCGATGCTTCCTATCGTCTCTATCAGGCGATCAATTACTGGCCTGCCGGTACGGTCTTTGTCTCTGTGGTCGATCCCGGCGTGGGGAGCGACCGCCGTTCGATCGTCGCCCATACGAAAAACGACATGTATATCGTGACGCCGGACAATGGCACATTGACACATATCGACCGTTTTGTGGGGATCGAAGAAGTCCGCCTGATCGAAGAAAAGAGAAACCGTCTCAAGAATTCCGAACTCTCCTATACCTTTCATGGCAGGGATGTCTACGCCTATACCGGGGCGAGACTGGCTTCGGAGACGATCCGTTTTGAGGAGGTCGGTCCTTTGATGGACAAGGATGCGATCGTCAAGCTTGAACTCTATGGATGTAAGAAGATCGAGAATGGCATCATGGGCCAGATCGATATCCTGGATGTGCGTTTTGGTTCTTTATGGACTTCCATCCCTTATGAGGATTTCAAAGCCTGCGGTTTCGATATCGGGGATGATATCCTGGTGGAGATCTATCATAAGGATCTGAAGGTTTATTCCAATCGCATCAACTATGGCAAGTCGTTCGCGGATGTGGCGATCAATGAGCCTTTGATCTATATGAATTCAGCTTACGATATGGCTGTTGCGATCAATCAGGGTTCTTTTTCAAAAGCTTACGGTATAGGAGTGGGATCGGAATGGAAGATCACATTCACGAAATAGATCGGAAAAGATCAGCGATAAGACTTATTTCTATACTTTCATTTGCGCATATGGGCGTTGATTTCGTATGCGCTTTTTCTTTATATCACAGCTTTGGAAAGTTCCCACAGGTCTTTCTTTTGTATAACTTCTGTGCTTTTGCCTTGCAGCTGCCGATCGGAATGATCGCTGATCTTCTTTCGCAAAGATATGAAGATCGAAATATTGCGGCAACTTTGATCACAATGGCAGGCATCTTTCTGACATGCATCGGCGCCTTCCTTTCTCCGCTTGTGACAGGGCTTGGGAATGCGTTATTTCATTCCGGTGGCGGAATACTCACGATCAATGAAGATGACGACAACGGATTCAAGGGAAGAGGTCTGGGTGTCTTTGTGGCTCCGGGTGCTCTTGGTCTTGCGTTAGGCATGTTGTACTACGGAAGTGATCTGTATGGGACGATACTGGCTGTAGTTGAAGTATTGCTTATAGGTTTGGGTCTTGCGGTATGGCTTCTTCATAAAAGAGAAAAGGTCAGTTTGCGTTTCTCTTTGTCGGATGGGATCTGGACCAAGATCTTTATCTGTTTTCTGGTGGTCGTGATCCGTTCGCTGTGCGGTATGGCGATAGTATTTCCTTGGAAAAACAGTGACTGGAGGATCATCGTTTCCGTTATCGCTCTGGCTTTGGGCAAGAGTGCGGGTGGCTTCTTTGCGGCAAGATTTGGTATCCGAAGGACCGTCATCCTTTCTTTGAGTCTTTGTTTTATCACTTATTTCTTTTCCGGGAATATGGTCATGGGACTTGTTTCCCTGTTTCTTTTCAATATGACGATGCCGATCACATTGTATCTGCTTGCCAAAGAAATGAAGGGGATGCCGGGGTTTGCGTTCGGGATATTGACGTTTGCGCTGTTTATCGGCTATCTGCCTGTCCTGTACGGTTATGTCCGCAATGCAGGACCTGTTCCTTTGGGACCGATCGCTTCGCTTCTTTCACTGGTCCTGTTGCTGGTGTTTGAAAGGTGCTAGGATGTTTGCACAGATAATGTATTTCCTGAAACCTTTGTTTCTGACGCTGCTTTTTGAGGTTCCGGTTTCTTTCTTACTGGGAATAAGAAGAAAGGATCTGCTTCTTGTCGTCCTGGTGAATATGATCACCAATCCTCTATTGTGTCTTGTATGCCGTATTTTGATGTACAATTTAGGTATAGGAACGTACTATTATTTCTTTCTGGCAATACTGGAGATATTGGTGGTCTATGTTGAATACCTGTACTTTCACAGATATCTGTCAGACGGGAAAAGTGCATTAAGATTATCATTGATCCTGAATCTTGTTTCTTTTATAGGAGGTCTGATATGTTGAAAATGTTGAATGCATTTGCGGATGTCGCACCCGATCCGATCAGTGAAGCAACTTCTTTTTTACCGGTGGTGCTGATCGTAGCTGTGGTCGTCGCAGCCGTCGTGCTGGTAAAGAAATTCTTCAGGAAATAGAGGAACGAATTGTCTGGTGTTTTCATCGAGAGATGGATCATCGCCGATGACAGCGAGTTTTTTACTCGCTTTTCT
>CADBND010000188.1 GCA_902795875.1 uncultured Erysipelotrichaceae bacterium | reverse complement strand
GATGGAGCGGGCTGTGCACCGATTGCCGCTTTTATCGGCAAAGACGAAGCCTTCTTCACTTAGATTCCCGGTTTCCCGGATTCTCTCAAACAGCCTTCGCATATCAACAGTCAGCGGTATACTTCTGTGTTTGCGGTTCTTCGGTTCGCCGATCACGATTTCGCTGGGGCGATCCGCGTAGTCCAGACGATGTTCCGAATAATCAATGTGGATGTAGAGATCATCGATCGAGCTCCATTGCAGGGCAGCCAGTTCACCGATCCGCATACCGGTCAGCAAGGCAAGCTCAATAGCATAGTCCGGCATGAATCCCGGGAAGGCAGCCTCGTGCCGCCTAAGCTCTTGCTTCAATTCCATCAATTGGTTTTTCGTGAAGATGTGATCCGCATCCGTAGATACTTTTGGAGCGGCGCATCTGGACAGCAGTAACTGTCGATCGACTCGGATCATGGGGTTCATGTCCAGATATCCGGAACGCACAGCGTAATCAAAGGATTGGTTCAGATAGCCGAAGATATTTCCTGCACACTGATCAGTCAAAGTATGCTCCTTAATGATCTTGAAAAAGAATTCTTCGATCATGATGGCTGTGATATCTTCCAGATCCGTTGTGGAAAGCTCAGAGTTTCGGATGTGAGCCTCATAATCTCTCTGGTACCGCCGGATCGTAGAGGCAGAAAGCCCCTTTTTGGAGTTTGGTGCTCCGATGAATTTCTTCTTGTATTCGACCCAGTCACTAAACAATTCCTCATATGTTTTCTTAGGATGAACCGCGTCTGTAAGGCCATAGAAGCCGATCAGGAAACGATAGAGTTCCGCCCGAGACTTTTTACGGACCTGCCTCCTTCCGCCGGGCTTGTTCTCATCCGGAATGTAGGTATAATACCTGCCATCGGACAATCGTTTGATCGCAAACTTATGTACAGTATCAAGAATCGTTTTCATTATGTCCTCCTTGGCGGAGTTCATAACATCATCGATCGTGATTATACCACGATTCAAAGCGGTTTTAAACAAGGAATCTATTGAAAAGGGAATCGTATGGTTCTTTTGATATCGACCCTTTGAGGCATCAGCCGGTATGGTCGATTCAGGATAGTGCTGCATGTCGGCTGACGCCTCCTTTCTATGAATTTATAGGGTATTAGGATCCACTACCGCAACTGTCTATGAAGGAACCCTGTTTTGTCAAGGAAATGCCGGCAGAGAAGGCATGTCATCTATCATCTCTTCCAGGATCTTTTCTTTCTCATTCTTTTCCTGTGTGTTCATGGCGGAAACCGGAAGGCTTAAAACATTCCCATAGCGTTCCATGATCACCTTGAATGTCTGTATAAAATGATGTCGAAGACTCATCTGATCTGTTGACAGACATATGGAAGACAATCCTCCGATCATCTTTACTATTTTTAGTGTAAATGGATGCAGCATCTTTTCGGCTTCCGGGATCTGATTACGTCCATGTTTCTGAATAGCACGGCATACACTTTCCCATTCCATCTCTGCTGATAGATCAAGTACAGGGTATTGCAGCTTCAATAATTGCTTTTTCAGTTCTGCGATAGCCGGCGGAAACCGCGACACCGTGCAGTGCCTTTGGATGGCTTTTATAAACGCTTCTCTGGGAAACGGAGCAAAGTGACCATACCAGGCTGCAATTTGTTCTTTAGTATAAGTTGTGTTGGTACATGCGCCAAGATAAATCATGGCTTCCGTAAACTCTCGTTCATTCATTGGAATCCTCCTTTCGGTGAAAACTGACGGATATCGACAAAGGGCTCTAAGTCTTTTGTTGTAATCTCCCGTGTCATTGTGTATTCATCCAGCCAGCACTGTTTTCTTAACCAGGTCGCCGGATACTTGATATATCGAGAATCGATCTTCTCCAACTGCAGATACAGCAGATAACGATTCAAGCCTTCCATGATCGTAGAGAATTCGGTCCCGGAATTCAAAGCATCCCCAAAAGCTGTGAAAGCATCAGGTTTGTCATACTTTCTTGGATAACGATTCCAGAACACCTGGAAATCCTTCTCCAGCGAGGAAGGGGGAGATATGCACACTGCCTCCGAAGGAGTATCTATCCTGTCTTTATCTCCCCTAATCTTATCTTTACTTTCCTCTTCTATCCTATCCTTGGTATACCGCTGGTATGTCACTTGGTTGCCACCTGGTATGTCACTTGGTATGTCATCTGGTATGTCAGAAAGGTAAGCCTTGTTGGAATCCTGTACCAGTTGGGCTAATTCGTTTTGATATCGAGTCGGTTTATACCGGTCTCCGCGAATCCAATTGTGGATCTTCCAGTGCCGAATCGCGATGATCCCGGAATCAAAAGCGATTAAGAACTTTGTATCGATCAGTATTTGCAGATCTTTTTCTCCTAAGCCAATCATTCGCACGATTCTCCGGGCATTGTTGATCATACCGTCATCATCGGCCTGTATGGCCAAATGGAAATACAGAGCCTGTGATTCAAGCGGCAGATCCATAAATTCATCACTGGATATAATTACTTTTGAAAACATACGTCGTTCAGCCATAGTCTGCATCACCTCCTTATGTTGAATGTAGTCATTTATCGTGGCGAAAAAGAAAGCCAGCAGGAAACATACTGCCGTCATTTTTTGCAGTGGGTTTCTTTCTTCTTATGTCTGTATTTCATATCCAATAGTCAAAGTACATGGAGGAAGAATAACCGCTTTACTATTAATGGGGAACTATTTCCGCAATCCACAGTACCCGCTAACTAAAATACCCCTCTAATTACCAGATCACGAAAACGCGAATTTTATTCAGTTTTTTGACACTTTTCAAGAATAAAATCATGAAACAGTAAAAAAGACTTCAGCAAAGCTATTTCTATATTTTGGTGAACCATTTGGAATACAATCTTTCTGATAAAAAAACGGTATGGACAAATTGTCCACACCGGTGGGATTGAGAAGAGTATCCACCAAGAGGCTTTTTTGACATAAAAAAGCACCGACGATGTCAAACTGGAATTATGGCAGAAACTGCCCGCAGTTCCAACTCGACTACGTACGGTGCATGGTAATAAATGGCATTGTCCTAACTAACAAGCAACGCCTACATCCGGATGTTTTGCAAAACTCCGGATGTCGACAGCTCGTTATGGGCTTGCCGCCCCTAAGACCCCGATGAGAACAGCTAAGATATCGATGTGCTC
>CADBND010000187.1 GCA_902795875.1 uncultured Erysipelotrichaceae bacterium | reverse complement strand
TTAATCCCGATGAATCCGGAAGACGGTACATGACTGAAGTCTTTCCCTTCGAGATCAGTCCGGCCATCGAGATCGCAATACCCGCAGAAGCGGAACAGGTCACACAGGAATCTTCCGCTCCGGTGTGTTTGGAGATCAGTTCTCCTGCTTTATCGATCAGATCGGCAATGACGACATAGTTCTGACCGCCTTCTACAGCAGCTTTTGCCACTTCATCCGATAAGGTCGAGACACCCAGATAGGTCATCCTGCCGCTGGCATTTACGACTCTCTGCAAACCAATGTTTTCGTATATCGTTTTCATATTTTTTTACCTGATTAAAGATTGGAGACATCGTCTCCAATCTTTCTTTTATTTCTTAGAAGAATGCACCGATGATCATTGCACCAAGGATAGCACCACCGATGATCGGTTTGTCTAACTTGTGCATAATAACGGAACCGATAATCGCACCGACACCACAAGGAATCGAGTAGCTGATCGCGGATAAGATCGTTAACGGACCAAGGTAACGGCCTGCAGCATTACCGACACCCATCATGATGTCCGTACCGGAAGCAGACATGCCTTCCGGCATCGCTTTTCTGACTGCGATAATGACGACACCGATAACCAAACCGATCAAAGCACCGGCGATCAGGGAAACGAAGAAGTTTCCTGTGATCCAAGTCAAACCAAGAGACTGGCATAATGCGACCATACCGGTACCAACACCTGTCTGCATAGAACCACCGATATCAAGGATACCTACTAACGGTCCTTCCAGAACTCTGGCGATCAGGAATCCGGCAGCATAACCTACAGGAGTCGTCCATTCACCTTCCGTCTTACCGACAAGAAGCATTGCTGTCTGAGAAGCATCATTGAACAGACCGAAGCCGTCATTTAAGAACATGCATCCTCCGGCGAAGACTGCAGCACCAAGAAGTGCAGTCAACAGAGGGAAGGAATTTTCTTTCATCAATAAATCATGTAACTTTTTCATGTCAGTTCCTCCTAAAGTCCAAAGCCTGCCAGAGCAGCAAGAGCTTTTGCCCAGAATCCACGTGCCTGACCAATGACAAGCAGCAGAACAACGATAACAGCGATCATGATCTTGACCATCTTCGTGAAGCCGTTATCTTCGATGGACTTACCACAGATGATACCTAAGACAAGACCCGGAACGGCGTTGCCCATGATCAGCTGAGTAAGACCGCCTAATACTGTACCCCAGATACCCGTGATCTTACCTGCATCCAATGCACCGAGCCAGAATAAGATCGGCATTACCAGGTTGACCATGTTGTTGGCAGCAGGAGTCAGGACACCTGCAGCGATCGTAGACAGTTTTTCAGGAACGGCAGAAGCCAGCAGAGTCAGAGAACTGTAAACAACAGCACCGACAACAGTACCGACCAGCATCATCTTAGCCGGATCGTACAGTGTCTCTTCGACCTTCTTGTTCTTCAGTAATAAGAGACCGGCAGCCCAGTTCGGAATGATTCTATGAGCAACATCCTGTGTCACACCACCACATCCGACAACGGAAGCAGCAGATGAGAAATAGAATCCCAGACCGAACGAGAAGTGAGCAACGGGATCTCCCTTACAAGCATTCAGTTCACCCAAGGTTCTGAAAGCCCCCATTGCCTGGATCTCCGGAGCATGGAACATTCTGGCAGCACCGGCAGAAACACCAGCACCAGCCAAAGCTCCGATGACCAGAGACTTCAATAGAATTGTAAGCATATTTTCCTCCTTCTTATGATTCCCTGCATTTGCAGATAAATCCTATAGATATTTGATCTCAAGTGTTACCCTGAGCTTTACGTAGTAGTCCTGCACCTCTTTCGGCAGGAAGTATCCGAACAGTTTCTGGATCTTTGTCTTCTCTTCTTCCTCCAGGATGCAGACATCTACTGCGTGTACATCGACAAGAACACCGTCACCCACAGCCGCATAGGACTCGTTACGGATCTTGCCTAAAGCCGTACCGATCGCATCTTTCCGGCTCTTGCCGTAAGCTTCGATCTCTACTGCTTTTTCAACTTTTTTCAAAGATGACTTCGTATTAGCCATTCTTCTTTAACCAGGCCTTGACGATCCTTTCGCCGAGCTCTTCCTTATCCATGAAACCAAAGCCCAGAGCGACGATGCCGTCAGCGATCGCCTTTTCACCTTCTTCGATCGAACGCATGCCATAACGGCAAGTGTAACCGTGTTTGTTCTGCGCATTCAAAGCACCGGCACCACCAGAACCACAGAAGCTGATACCCAGATCCGCATTCTTTTCCTTCATGACATCGCCGAGCTTCATATCAGCTGCCATGCCGGGGATCGTGTAAGCTTCGCCGCCTGCCTTCACAACGCCGTCAGCAACGTGCTGACCCTTGCCCATACGGTCACCAATAACGATAACAGGTCTACCCATTTTTCTTTCCTCCTTGAGTTTTAACAATTATTCTGTAAAGCGTTCTGAACGTGGATGGCCACGAGAACGATCTCAGCAGTATCCAGTGTGACACCCTTTGCTTCCTCGATGATCTTCAGACTGTCTTTTGAAAGCTTCAGGGCGGCAGGATCGATCTGATCCAGGATCTCATCTCCCATTTCCGGGAGTGCTTCTTTATTTTTCAATCTCTGAAACAGCGCAAACAGATGATTCAGGAATACCATCGAAGTCGATTCATCGAAATTGACGTTATTCTCTTTCAGATAGTCCCAGACCTTTTCCGAATAGAACTCTGCTTCTTCTTTTACGTCTTCATCAAGATTCAGGTTCTTCTCTATGGTCTCTATAACTTTTTGGTCGATCATTTCTTCATCTCAACTTTTCCACCCACGATCGCATAATGCGGTACGATCTTGGTGCTTCCAGACAATTCATTCTTATCCGAATCCAGATAATGATATTCGCCGTTTTCAAGTTCAAAGACCGTGAAATCGCCACAGTAACCGACCTTCAGTTTTCCGATCGGAACTGAGAAACGGAAGTATTCTGCCGGTCTTGCCGTGACCATTTCGACCACGTCTTCCAAAGAGATCCCCAGAGCCATCATCTTGTCCATCGTCAGCGTCAGAGAATAGACCGGACCATCGATGTTGCGGGCATGCAGGTCTGTCGAGACCGTATCCGGTAAGAAACCCTGCGGGAAGACGATCTTCGCTGTCTTGAACGAGAAGCTCGCTTCACCATGTCCTACATCAAACAGCACGCCTCTGGCTCTCGCTCTTAATGCTTCTGCCTTCGGTTTGCCATCCTTGATCATCCAGTTGCTCTCCTTGCCATGGAAGGTATGCGTGATGATATCGCCTTCTTGCAATGTATCGAATACTTCTTCGATATAAGGCAAGGCTCTTCCGATATGGACATAGAGCGGACGTCCGATCTTATGCGCGAACTCCACCGCTTCCCTGATCGGCTTGATGCCTAATGCACCGACAGTCGTATTGGAAGCTCTGGCCTTGATGGCACAGATATATTTTTCATTTTCTCTGAATACCTTTTCCGCAAGATCGAAATCATACTTGCTTTCATCATCAGCCTCCGGCGTGATCTCCAGACCTTTTCTTGAGAAATGCATGGAAGAGAACACTCTCGTCCTGGACTTCTTGATGACATTTTCAATGAAATCAGGAAGATTCTCCGGACCCGCCGTTCCCGCATCGCAGACCGTCGTGACACCGGTCGTCACACCGACGCGATCCGCCTCGACACCTAACGCCTTCACCTTCGGATAAACATGTACATGCATATCGATGAAACCCGGAGCGACATAAAGACCTTCACAGTCGATCACTTCCGCTTCATCATCTATGATGTTTTCTCCGATCTTAACGATGTGGCCATCTTCTACCAGCACATCTGCTTTCCATCTCACAAGTCTTTCCGACTTGTCGATCAGCCAGCCATTCTTCAACAACAGTTTTTCCATTTTCTCCTCCATAGAATAAAAATGATGTCTTTTTCTACGTTGTTTCTTTCTGATTACATTATCCTTTATCAGTAAATATAAGAAAAGCGACAAATATTTCATGTATTGGTGCAGAATTTAACACCGATTTTTTATATAATTCTTGTATAGACCTTTAAATATGGCCTTATTTTAAGTTTTTATCTTCCAAATCAACGGATCTGCAATCTGATTCTTTGGTGCATTTTTATAAATAAACACAAAAGGAGCCCTTTATGTTGAACAGCCGGCAGAAAAATATCATCAAAGACCTGGAACACGCAACGACTTTTCTCACTGCCAGAGGAATGGCAGATAAGTATTCTGTATCTTTAAGAACGATCCGCAGCGACATCAACGAGATCGTCAGATTCGCAAAGGAACAGAAGATCGAATTCCTGCGTGTACCCGGCCAGGGCATGCGGATCATCTCCGATAAGCCCGTTTCCGCAAGTCTGGATCAGGCGCTGCGAAACGACCACTTCGTCTATTCGGACAGCAGACAAAGATCGATCCTGCTGTTTCTGAACATCCTTTTCACAGACGGACCGGTTTCGATCAATGATCTGTGTAGGCGCTTTGACGTCTCCAAAAGCACGATCCTTTCCACCGTACGCTACGCTCAGGAGATCCTGAATAAACAGAATCTCTCTATCTCCCGCTATCAGAACAAGGGTTATCTTTTGAGCGGTGCGCTAAGAAACATCATCTGCTGTTGTGAAGAACTGTGCCAGGAACAGGGAGAAGAACTGATCTACAATACCCTGATCGAAAAAGACAATCGCCTGATCAGTGAAGACGATCTGCGAAAAATCGAACACACATTGCGCTTTATTCATAACGACCTGTCTCTGTATATCACCCACCACCTGCTGCTGGCCTTCGTCTTATACTGCGTCATTCATCTGGCAAAAGAAAACAAACGGTCTTCTTCAAACCACCTCTTACTAAACGAAGACAAGCTGTTGAAACTTGTCACCTATCTTCAGGACCTCTTTTCTGTCCGCTTCAACAAGGACTCCGTCAAGATCCTCAAATTCATACTGAACAGCACTACCGATTATTCCGCAAACTTTTCAGACGGCATCAGTGACGACCTGCTTCCCAAAGCCATCGACTCCATGATCGATTATGTCGACCAGAGTGGAATGTATCAGGTCAACGATCCGGACGTGCTGCGCTTTGACCTGCTTATCCACCTGAGATCCACAAGCGACGCCATCGCCTCCGGCATGTCGAGAGATAACCCGCTCTTACATGAAATACGCAGTTCCTACCCCAATGAATTCAACCTGATCAAATCGGCTGCCCAGAAATTCCAGGAAGTCTATCCTCTGAAACTGGATGACAATGAGATCGGGTATCTGGTCTTGTACTTCCTTCGAAGCTTCGACAAAGTCGAAAAGATCCAAGCAACAAACGTCATGGTCGTATGTAATACCGGACGATCCGCATCAAAGCTTCTTGCAACCCGCCTCATCAACAACATCCCCGATATCCACATCGTCTCCATGAATTCCATATACAACATCTCCAACGATCCGGAAGCTCTTCAAAACGTCGACTTTATCATATCGACCATCCCTTTGCGCAACGTCTCAAAACCCCACGTCGTCATCTCACCTCTCTTACAGAAAAACGAGATCGCCAAAGTCAGGGAAGCGATCTGGTTATCAAAAAGCGAGATCCAGTTCAACGATGACATCGGAAACGTCGCCTCTTCGATGCTGGAGGAACAGAAAAAGAACCATACCGAACCCAACACGAATACAAACAACCAGTATTATGATGCCCAGAACATCATTCCCAATAACGTCGTCGCGCTTTTAGGCGAAGTATCTATGAATCTGTTCTATCTGATCTCCGATCTTTATCCGAAAGGCATCCCGGCCTCCGCCTTAGGCAATCTTTCCGGTATCTACGCCCATGTCCTGATGTCGATCCCCCGCTGGCAAAGAAAAGAGTTCATCAAGCCCTGGGACGATGAAGAACTGATCAAAGAAAACAGACCGCAATACGAAGCGATACGGAACTACCTCCATCAGGAATCGGAGCGATTGGGTATCGCCATACCCGACAGCGAGATCATGGCGATCCTACGCTATTACGTCTATTGACATAAAAAGGCAGATCTGCGCAGCGTTCCTGTCACAAATTCTGCCTTTTTTCTCTTTCATGCGCCTATCCAAAGAAAAGATGCGGAACAATGCGTTGTGGAACATTGGACTCGTTAACCTTTCCAGAGATGGTGATGTATCCCGCGCTCTTCAATTCGTCATTAAGCCTGCGGATGATCTTGTAGGCCGTAGGTACCGAGATTCCCATAAAATCGGCAACCGCGGCAGCATCCAGAAAGTTACTGTTCGACATAGTTTTCTCCTCCTTTTCAGTCGATAGAAAACAAAACACCGAGGCAGGCCAATTGGCTCTACTTCGGTGCTGTCATTGAAACATGATCACCAGTGCCTTTGCTCTGGTGTTAAATGGGTTACTTTAGGAGCGTATTCTTTCGTTATCTTTACTTGATTAAATGGGTTTCTTGCTAGTTCTCCTATTTCAACATAGTAGTTATATACTTTCCGGTAGCATTTTAGATGTTTCTTTCCACTCGTTTGTTAACGGATCTTTATATTTTAGCCTTGCTTGCCAGATTGAACCTTGCTTTCTTTTTAGTAATCTTGTACTGTAGCTGCTATATTTCATATGGTTTTTATCTCCATACCACAAACATACCACAAACAACGGAAAAGAAAAGCCTCAAAAGAGGCTTATAATAAGG